>NZ_JBHYIQ010000145.1:5479-20305 GCF_042739895.1 Amycolatopsis sp. NPDC059021 | reverse complement strand
GTTCGGGACGTTCACCGTCCCCAACGGAGCGTTCGGGACACCGGCACCGCCGCAAGGCCGCCCCAGCAGCCCCATCGGCCCCAGCGTCACCCGACCACCTCGAGAAAACACCCCAGCGAACCCACACCCCCAGCCTCACCGAGAAACCCCAATGTGGCGTTGGGTGCGTCCAATGCACCCGATGCCACATTCGGGCGCATGAGCCACCCCGGGCCGGGAGCAAGGGACCTTTGCTAACACCTCCCCCGGCGGCGCGGCGCCTCCGGGTTGTCCACAACCGCTCCGGCTGTCCACAGATTCACCGCAAGCCCCATATTCGCAGGTCAACACCGATATGCTGGTTGCAGGGGTGCCCCCGGGAGGGTGGGGGAATGCCTCTCGGATGGTGTGACCGCCGGGGTAAGCAGGGGAGTCAGGCGGCGCGGCGGCCGGGCAGGAACTGGTCGAGCGCGGCCACGCTGTGCTCGACGGCTTGGGCACCGTAGGAGAACATCGCCGTCTCGTAGGTGTCGACGGCGTCGAGCAGGTTCACGCCGGGCTCCGCCAGCAGGTCTCGCAGCCGCCGCGCGTCGTACAGGGCGGTGTTCGCACCGTTGCCGCCGCTGGGCGAGGTCGCGTGGATGGCGTCCCCCAGCAGCGTCACCGGCCCGAGCGGCCAGCGCGCGCCGGGGCGGACCACGCGGATCGAAAGCCACGACGTGTGTTCCGGGTCCGCGGCCTCGACAAGTGCCCGCACATCGGGATGCCAGCCCTCGATCGCGGCGAGCACGGTGTCCCGTGGCGACAGCTCCTCCTGCTCCGGTGCCGGCATGAGCACCCAGCGGGCGTAGTCGCCGACGTCCGGCAGCGTCACGCCCAGCTCCGCGCCCGCCTCCCGCGGCGGACGCCGGAACCGCATCAGGCCGATCATCAGCATCACCTCGCCGTCGCTGACCCCGGCGCCGAAACCCGGCACCAGCGCGGCGAACCGGTCGGTGAGCGGGGTGCGCCCGATGACACACCGGACGCCGGTGTCCTCGGGCCGCACGTCCGGGCTGAGCTGTGCACGCACCGCCGAGTTGATGCCGTCGGCGCCGACGAGCAGATCGGCCTCGGTGGCCGAACCGTCGGCGAACACGGCCCGCACCCGGCCGTCGTCAAGCACCTGATGGGCGCTGAGCCGCTTGCCGAACCGGACGTCGACGCCGGTGAGCAGCAACTGCCGCAGCACCTGCCGATCGACCGCGGTCGCCGTCATCGGCGGGCGCGACCCGGCGAACTCCAGCCCCGGCCCGTAGTTCTCCCTGCTCCCGCTGAGGGAGCCGGTCGTCGCGTCGAGCAGCCCGTGCAGCCGTTCGGGGAGACAGGCGCGCAGCGCGTCGAGCCCCAGGTCGCCCAGCCCGATCCGATACCCCTGGAACCGGCCGTGCACATCCCGGTCGCGTTCGTACACCTCGACCTCCACGCCCGCGCCGCGCAATCCCTGCGCCAGGCACAGCCCGCCGAGTCCCGCCCCGATCACCGTCACCTTCACGACACCCTCCTGAACACCGCTCAATTGAACACTGCTCAAGTTACTTGAACAGTGCTCAATTCGCCAGGCGTGATGAACTGGGCACCGAAGATCGGAGGGGTGGATGCCGCTGAACCCGGCCACGGTGCTCGACGCCGCGGTGGCCCTGCTCGACGAAACGGGACTGGACGAGCTGTCGACCCGCAAGCTGGCCGACCGCCTCGGCGTCCGTGTCGGCGCGCTCTACTGGCACTACGCGAACAAGCAGGCCCTGCTGGACGCGATCGCGGAACGCATACTCGCCGACGCCATGGCGGGCGTCGCGAGAGCCAAGGCCGTCTGCCCTATCGAGGCCTGGCAGGACGACGTGATCTGCTTCGCGCACGCACACCGCGATGCGATGCTGGCTCATCCCGACGGCGCCAGGGTCATCGCGACCATGAGTGCCCCCGGGCCCGTCGCCCTCGAGTTCATCGGACAGCTCATCGGCGCGCTCGGCGCCGCCGGGATGCCCGGACCGGACGCGGAAGCCTGCGCGGACGTCGTGACGAGTTACGTCAACGGGTTCACCATCGAGGAACAGGCCCGCCGGACGTCGGTGCCCCGCGCGCTGCGGGACACCGCGTTCACGACGGGCCTGTCCGTCGTGGTGGACGGTCTCGCCGTCCGCACCACTCGCTGAGCCGATGGTCCCGGGTCAGCCGAACAACTCCTCGCGCGTCACCGATCCGGCCTCCTCGCCGGGCACGGAGACGTGGCAATCGGCGTAGAGCGCGCCCTCGCTCTCGAATCCCGCGGGATCTTTACCGAGCGCCGCCAGATTCGACAGTGTCTGTGCACGTTCCGTTGCACTCGCGATTTCGCGTTGTTTCACTGGGCGCGTCGAACTCGTCGTCACGTACCCCCGTTCGCCGAAACAGCGTTCGAACGAGGAATAGTCGAGGGTTCGCAACGCGGAGGTCGCGATCCACGGCGGCCTTCCGGTATTCGCCTCCAGCAATCGGGAAAACGTTCTCACGGTGACATATCCCACACAGCCGGTCGAAATGATCAGATCGACGTCCGCCAATCCGGCGGGCAGTTCCGGCGATTCCTCCGCCTCCAGATCGAGGGCCACACCGCGATCGATCAGCCCGGAGTTCGTCGCGTACTCGACCGCGTAAGTGGCTATGTCGACTCCGTGAATCCGATGCCCGGACGGCGTTTTCCGCGTGGCGAAGAACTTCCTGTCGACCTCGGACGGCTCCTGCGCCGCGTCACCTTCCCGCTGCTCACCGCGCCCGTAAAGGTCATCCAGAGTCAACTCGTAGTTCAACAGCGCACCATTGATCCCGTACGAGCAGCCGACGTCGAGGATAGTGAGCGGAGCGGACCCTCGCACTCTTCGCATCGCCTTGATCACCCGCAGAAACAACGGCGTGACATTCTCCGGCAGCCGGTAGCCGACTCTTTCCATGGCCGCGAAGTAGTCTCGCGGATCCGGCCGGTTGTACACGTCATTGAAATCGGCTTTGGCGGCATTGAACGCGGTATCGCTCGTCAGCACGACGACTCCTCGCATCGAAAGAAAGCACAGTCGTGTCAGCAGTGAATACGATGGAGCAGCGCGATTCCGGCGAAATCATCCGTCAGGTTCGGCCGGAACAAACGCGTTTCTAATTCTCCGATTCCCAGCCAAGCAGGTGAGCAAGACCCCCGTCAATGGTCCATTGGAGTGACGGGGGCCCGCGTTCCGGTTACTGGATCTCGCGTTTCCGCAGGTCAGGAGGGCTCGGCGGCCAGGCTTTGCACCACCGGAAGCAGGTCGCTCGCGAGCACCTGACGGAGGAAAACCGCCGCGACCCGATGGTGTTTGTCCAGTACGAGCGTCGAGGGGATGATGTTGCGCGGATAGCCCGAAAGCTGCAACAGGGTGCGTCCGGGCGGGTCATAGATCGACGGATACGTCAGTTTCCGGTCCCGCACGAAATCCTGCGCGGCCTGCCGCGACGGGTCCCGCACGTCGAGCCCGACGAGCTGGGTCCCGAACGGCCGCGCCTGCTCGGCCAGCTTTTCCAGCTCCGGCGCCTCCGCCCGGCACGGACCACACCACTGGCCCCAGAGATTCAGCACGATGATCTTGCCGGGGAAGTCCGCGAGAGACAGCTGTTTGCCCTCGTTCATCAGATCGTCCCCCGCCAGCACGGGCGCGGTCTGCCGCTGGGGGAGGTCGTAGGTGATGTCGAGTTTGCCGCCGGGGGAAACGAAGGTGAAACTGCTGCCCTGGACGACCGCGTCCTTGCCGGTCGAACACCCCGCGACCAGCAACGCCGCGCTCAGCACGAGTGCGCCCAGCCGCCGCTTCACGCGCCCGTCACCTTCGGATCGGTCGCGCCGGCGGGTTCACTGTAGACGATCTCGCGCAGCTCCCCATCGTCGAAGACCAGGCTGGTCAGCGACGCGAGCGAACACTGCCGCTTGCGCGGGTCGTGCCACAGCCGCTTCGCCTCGAGGAACCGCCGCAACGTCCAGATCGGCAGCTGGTGCGAAACGCACAACGCCTCATGCCCCTCGGCCGCTTCGGCCGCGCGGTAGACGGCGCCGAGCATGCGATGCGCGATCAGCACATACGGCTCACCCCAGGACGGCGTGAACGGATCGCGCAGCTTCGGCCAGTGCTTCGGCTGGCGCAGCGCGCCGTCCCCGACGGCGACCCGCTCGCCCTCGAACTGGTTCGCCGCCTCGATCAGCCGCTCGTCGGTGGCGACGTCGAGGCGATGCGCCGCCGCGATCGGCGCCGCGGTCTCCTGCGCGCGCTGCAGCGGCGACGCCACAACGTAGGTGAGGTCGTGCCCCGCGACCGACTCCGCGACGGTCAGTGCCTGCTGCTGGCCACGGTCGGAAAGCCGGTAACCGGGCAGGCGGCCGTACAGGACCTTCTCGGGATTGTGGACTTCACCGTGGCGCAGCAGGTGCACGATCGTCTTCGTCACGGCTGTACCGCCTCGGCGGCCGCGCGAGCCGCGCCAGGCAGGGCGGCCTCGATCACCGCGAACGCCTCGTCGTCCATGGCGGCGTTGACGAACCACGCCTCGAAGGCGCTCGGCGGCGGATACACCCCGGCTTCGAGCAGCGCGTGGAAGAACGCCGGGAAACGCCAGGTCTCGGCGGCCTGCGCGCCCGGGTAGTCACGCACCGGCGTCTCGCTGAAGAACACGCTGACCAGGTTGCCCGCGTACTGCACGGAATGCGCGACGCCCGCTTCGCTCAGCGCGGCGCCGAACAGGCCGCCGAGCCGCTTCGCATTCGTGTCCAGTGCCGCGTACACCGCGTCGTCGGCCGCGCGCAGCGTCGCCAGCCCGGCGGCCACCGCGACCGGGTTCCCGGACAGCGTCCCCGCCTGATAGACCGGACCACCGGGCGCGAGCTTCGCCATCACGTCGGCACGGCCGCCGAACGCCGCGGCGGGCAGCCCGCCGGACATGACCTTGCCGAAGGTGTAGAGGTCACCGGCGACCCCCTCGAGCCCGTACCAGCCCGAGCGCGAAACGCGGAAGCCCGTCATCACCTCGTCCATGATGAGCAGCGCGCCGTGCTCGTGGGCGAGGTCGCGCAGGCCGGCGTTGAAGCCGTCGTCCGGCGCGATCGCGCCCATGTTGCCCGCCGCCGCCTCGGTGATCACCGCCGCGATCGAATCCGGGTTGTCCACAAAGGACTTCCGGACGGCGTCGAGGTCGTTGTAGGGCAGCACGAGGGTGTCCGCGGCCTGTGCGCCGGTGACGCCCGGCGACGTCGGGAGACCGAGCGTGGCCACGCCGGAACCGGCTTCGGCGAGCAGCGCGTCGACGTGACCGTGGTAACAGCCGGCGAACTTGATGATCTTCGACCGGCCGGTGAAGCCGCGCGCCAGCCGGATCGCGCTCATCGTCGCCTCGGTGCCGGAGTTGACCAGCCGGACCCGCTCGACCGGGGCGACCCGGGTGATGATCTCCTCGGCGAGTTCGACCTCGCCCAGCGTCGGGGTGCCGAAGCTCAAGCCGCTGGTGGCGGCGCCGCGAGCGGCCTCGACGACTCCGGGGTGGGCGTGGCCGAGGATCATCGGCCCCCACGAGGACACCAGGTCGACGTAGCGGTTGCCGTCGACGTCCCACAGATAGGGCCCCTGGCCCTTGACCATGAACCGCGGGGTGCCGCCGACGGAGTTGAACGCGCGGACCGGCGAGTTCACCCCGCCCGGGACCGCCGCCTTCGCGCGGGCGAACCATGCCTTGGACTGCTCGGTTCCAGAAGTCACCCGTCCAGTCTCGCAAACCCCGCAGGAACGTCCCCGCGGCCCCCGCCACCTGCTTCTTTCCCCTTTCTTTCCCCTGCCCTTAGGATCGGCGTATGCCGGTGACCACGACCACACCGCGGCACAATCCGTGGCTGGCGCTACTCGGGTTCGTCGCGGTGGTCGCCGTGGTGGGCCTGGTCGGCGCGCTGGCCGCGACGTCGGCGCGGGAGATCTACGCCCGCCTGAACCAGCCGGAGTGGGCCCCGCCCGCCGAGCTCTTCGGTCCGATGTGGACGGTGATGTACCTGCTGATCGCGGTCGCGGGCTGGTGGTACTGGCGCACGGATGGGGAGACCAGCGCGTACTCGGCCTACGGCATCGGGCTGCTGCTGAACCTCCTGTGGACGCCGCTGTTCTTCGCGGGACGTTCGACGATGCTCGCGCTGCTCGACATCGTGGCACTGGATTTCGTGGTGCTCGTGACCATCGTGCTCTTCGCGCGCCGGTCACGGCTGGCGGCGGGGCTGCTGGTGCCCTATGTGGGCTGGCTGTTGTACGCGACGGCGTTGAATTCCGCGGTGGTGGTACTGAACTGACTCCCGTGGCTCGGATGCGGTTCGGGTGCTCTTGGGGGCGACGAGTGCCGAGGGACGCCCTGGGTGCGTTCACCGCACCGAGGGACGCCCCCGTTGCATCCGACGCACCGAGGGACGCCCTTGTCACACCTCACCACGCCGCTCAGCCACGGTCTCGCCTCTTCTTCCTCGCCACTACCCGGCCCGTGAGCCGCGCGCTGCGAGGTGTGCCGAACGCCGTGAAGGCCCCCTTTACAGCGCTGAGCGCCCTGGAAGTTCCCTTCACCACGTCAAAGTCCACAAAGGACGAACGCGGCACGGCGGGAGCGCTGGACCGGGCGTCCCGAACGCGTCGTTCGAGACGTCCAACGTCCGCAACGGAGCGTTCGCGACAACGGACGCGCGGCGCCCGGCGTGGCAGGGACGTCCGAGCAACTCGGGACGCAACCCAGGCCAAGCCGCGCCCCGAGTTGTCCACAACTTCCTCGGCTGTCCACAGATTTCCCGGGACCCGGTTTTCGTCGTACCCCCGCGATAGAATGTTGCAGGGACGCCCCCCATAGGGCGGGTGGGGGATGGGGGTCGGTGGGGAGTGGTCAGCGTGGGGGTTGCTGGGTGATGGCTTGGGCGGTCACGGTGCCGGACGAGTCGGGCTGGCCCTGCACGGTCACGGTGGCGCCCGGTTTCAGGTCGGCGAGTTTGCCGGGCTGGGTGAGGCCGATCGTGGTGGAGTCCGTTGTGGACACGGTGATTTCATTGCCCTGAGCGGTTTTCAGGGTGAGGGTGCTCCCATCGATTTTCTCGATCGTGCCCGCGGTGCCGCGGCCGCCCGCGCCGCGGGTGCCGCCCGGGTTCCCGGCGCCCTGGCCGCCGGTGCCGTTCTGACCCTGTCGCTGTCCTTGGCCGCGTGTATCGCCGCCGGAGCCGGAGGACGCGCTCGATCCCGGGCGGAAAGCGGCGTGGGTCCACGCCCCGGCGCCGAAGGCGAGCGCGAACACCAGTAGCGCGGCCAGGATCAGCGTCGGCTTCCCGAACGGCGTCGCCACTCGCTTGAGTTCCCGGTCGAGATCGCCTTCGACGGCGGGGGCGGCGACGACCGATTCCGGTGACACGGGCGGGAGTTCGGCCGTCGGTTCCTCGGCGGGCCGATCAGAAGTAGTGGACGAAGACATCGCGAGGAACTCCTACTCGTGCCGCAAGGCGTCGATGGGGCGCAGTTTCGCGGCCCGGTTCGCCGGGAAACTGCCGAAGAACAGGCCGATCAGCGCGGAAACCGCGAAGGCGAGCGCGATCGAGGACGGCACCACCACCGGGGTGATCCCGGCGACGGTGAACTGGCTGCCGACGACGCCGATCACGACCCCGAGCAGGCCGCCGAAGAGGCTCAGCATCGTGGCCTCGGCGAGGAACTGGCCGAGGATCGCCGACCGCGGCGCCCCGATCGCCTTGCGGATCCCGATCTCGCGGATCCGCTCGGTCACCGTCACCAGCATGATGTTCGTGACGCCGATTCCCCCGACCAGCAACGAAATCGCCGCGACAGCCGCCAGCAGCACGGTGAAGGTCTGGGTCGCCGAGGTGCGGGTCGCCAGCAGCTGTTCGGAGTTCTGGATCTGGTAGTCCGGCGTCGCGCCCGCGCGGATCCCGTGCCGCGCGTCGAGGATCGCGGTGATCTCCGCCTGCGCCAGCGCCACCGAGTCCGCCGAACCCGCTTGGACGGCGATCTGGTTCAGGCTTCCGTAACCGCTCAGCGAGTTCTGCACCGCGCTCAGCGGCGCGACGGCGACGTCGTCGGCGTTCTGCAAGCCGGTGCTTCCCTTGGCCTGCAACACCCCGAGCACGGTGAACTGGATGCTGTTCAGCAGCACGTTCTTCCCCACCGCGGCGTCGGCGGTCCCGAACAGCGACTGCGCGGTCGTCGGACCCAGCACGACGACCTTGCGTGCCGACGCGACGTCCTCGTCGGTGAACAACGCGCCGTCGGCGATCGCCCGGTTCGTCGTCGTGAAGTACGCCGGTTCGGTGCCGGCCACGGTCGGGATCGAGTACGAGGTCTGGCCGTAGGTCGCGGTCGCCGTCGTGTTCACCACCGGCGACGCGGCCTTGACGTCCGGCGCGCCGACCGGATCCACCAGCGCGTGCGCGTCCTGCACCGTCAACGGCCGCGCACCCGCGCCCTGGCCGCCCCGCAGCGGGGACACGTTGACCACGTTCGTGCCCAGCCCCTGGATGCTCGCCGCGATCGCCGCCGACGCGCCGTTGCCGACCGCGACGAGCAGGATCACCGCCGCCACCCCGATCGTGATGCCGAGCGTCGTCAGCGCGGAACGCAGCTTGTTCGCGGTCAGCCCGCGCACCGCGAACCGCAGGATCTCCAGCAGGTTCACGACAGCGCTCCCACCGCACGGCGAGTTTCGTCGGCGACGATCAGCCCGTCATCGACACGGACGACGCGGTGCGCGTGCGCGGCCACCTCGTCCTCGTGCGTGATCACCACGACGGTCCGGCCCTGCGCGTTGAGCCGGTCGAACACGCCGAGCACGTCCGCGGTGCTGGCCCGGTCGAGGTTCCCGGTCGGCTCGTCGGCCAGCAGCAGCGCCGGACCGGTCACCAGCGCCCTCGCCACCGCGACACGTTGTTGCTGCCCACCGGAAAGCTCACTGGGCAGATGCCGTGCGCGCTCGGTCAGCCCCACCATCTCCAGTGCCGCCAGCGCCCTGCGCCGCCGTGCCGCCCTCCGGAGTCCACTGTAGACAAGTGGTAATTCCACATTGGACAACGCGGAAGTTCGCGGGACCAGATTGAAGGACTGGAAGATGAAACCGATCTTCCTGTTGCGCAGCAAGGCGAGCTGACGTTCGTTGAGGTCGGCGACGCTGAATCCGTCGAGCAGGTACTTCCCCGCGGTCGGCACGTCGAGGCAGCCCAGCATGTTCAGCAGCGTCGACTTCCCGGAGCCGGACGCGCCCATGATCGCGACGTACTCCCCCGGCCGGACGACGAGGTCGACACCGCGCAAGGCGTGCACCGCGGTTTCCCCGCCGCCGTAGGTCTTCCGCAGCCCGGAGACCGCGATCACCGGCTTCATCCGCGTCCCCCGCCACCGAACCCGCGCTGGCCACCATTGCCCTGGCCACCGGTGCCGGGGAATCCGCCGGTGCCGCCGCGCTGGTTGCCGTTGCCGGTCGTCGCGCTGGGCGCGGCCGCGGTGAGCACGACGTTGTCGCCCTCGTTCAGCCCGGAGGTGATCTGCACGGTCGACTCGCCACGGATGCCGAGCTGCACCTGCCGCGTCACGTTCTGCCCGTTCGCCTGGACCGTGACGACGTTCGTGTTCCCGACCGTCCGCACCGCCGCCGCCGGCACGCTCAACGCGTTGTCCGCCTGGGCGACGGTGATCACCACGCTCGCCGACTGGCCCGGCCGCAGCCCGTCCGGCGGACTGCTCATGCTCAGCTGCGCGCCGTAGGAGACGACGTTCCCGCTCGTGGTCGGGGTGAGGTCGACCTTCGTCACGCTCGCCTGGATCGGCTTGTCCGGCATGGCGTTGAGCGTCACCGTCGCCTTCTGGCCCGCCTTCACCTTGCTGACGTCGATCTCGGCGACCGAGGTGTTCACGACCAGCCCGCTCATGTTGGTGATGACGATGAACCCGTTGCTCGACGCACTCGCGCTCGACGACTGCTGACCGCTCTGCCCGCCCTGGCCGTTCTGTCCGGTGCCACCCGACCCCGAGGCCGACGTGGTGGACGAAGAGGACTGGCCGCTGCCCGAGGAACCCGTCTGCTGGCCCACCGCGCCGTTGATCGCGGTGACCGTCCCCGCACCCGGCGCGTAGAGCACGGTCGCGTTGACGGCCGCCTGGGCGTTGTCGACGTCGAGCTGCGCTTGATCCACTTTGGCCTGCAAGGCGGTCACGCTGTTCTGCGTCGTGGACGTCTGGGTGGATCCCTTGGCGCCCGTCGTGGCGGGAGCGGCCGCACCCGCGGTGAGTGCTTCCTGCGCGGCGGCCAGATTCGCTTGCGCCACCTGAAGTTGCTTGTTCGCCTGAGCGCTGTCGAGGGTGGCCAATTTCTGCCCGGCCGTGACGACGTCGCCGACATTCACCGAAATCGCGGAAACCTTGCCGGACGTCCCGAAATTCGCCGCGCCCGTGTAGCTGCTGGCCAGCGTGCCCGCGGCGGAAATCGTCTGCGTCACCGTCGCCAGCCGGGCCGGCGTGGTGCGCGTCTGCGCCTGCGCGGTGCCGCTCGACGGCGTGAAAGCCTGATATATCCCGAAAGCCGCGCCGCCGAGCAGCACGACCAGTACACCGTTGATGACCCACGTCCGAGTGGGGCGCCGCCGCGTCATGCGGAAACCCTGCGGGCACCGGTTATCAGCCAGCTAGGGGTTTCCTGTGCCGCACCTGTGTATCGGGTGAATCAATCGGCCTTCGCGCGGTGCCGCGCACGGACCGCGAGCAACAGCTGACGAACCGCGTCCACCAGCAGCAGCGACGCGAGGGCGCCGAGCCCGATCGCACCGGCGATCAGGTGACCGAAATACCGCTGCGACACCAGGACCGCGCCGTCGCCGGCGGTCGTCGTCACCGTCTCGACGCCCGCGTCCCAGCACGCGAACGCGCCCCAGACGGCGAGCGCGGCCAGCAGCACCTCGGCGAGGGCGACCAGCGCACGCCATGGCTTGTTCAGCCGCGCGGCAGGCGCGGGCTCCTCCGGCGGCCAGAGTTCCGCTCCGGTGGGCTGTGGCAGCTCGATCACGGTGTGCAGCCTCTCACGACTCTCCGGTGTTGGCGCTGTCGGTGTCGGCACTGTCTTCCTTGTCTTCGTGGGTCCCGATGATGCGGGACAACGCGTCGCGCAGGGCTTCCGCGTCCTTCGCCCAGGCGAGGACAACCGTGCCGTCGGCGAGCTTGACCGGCAGCTCGTCGTACTTCCGCGGCACTGCCCAGCCTCCGCCGAGCACCCGCGCGCCCGCCGGAGCGCCGATGTCGGTGACCGCGACGATGTCCGCTGCCGGGACGGTCTCCCGGCCCTGCCGGTAGCCCGCGGTGGTGACCTCGAGCGAAAGGTAACGACGCCGGGCGTACACCCACGGCGCGGTGATCGCGCACAACGCGAGCCCCACCAGAATCCACGCGAAGGTGTGCACCGGCCCGCCGAGCAGCAGCTCGGACAGCCAGCCGAGCACGGCGAACAGCGGTCCCCACAGCACGGCGATCCAGCCGACGCCGGGTTCGTGGTACAGCACGCGCTCGCTCATGCGATCGACTCGCTCCGCGAGACTGTGTTCAATCCCTTTTGGCGCATGACATCGATGATTCGCTCGCAAGCATCGCTCATGCCTCACGCCACCTTCCGGCCGACCTTCGGGAAGTAGGCCGCGACGCTCGGCAAGTACATCAGGACCAGCGCGATGACCGCGAGCAGCAGGCTCAGCAGCATGAACAGGCTGAGCCCGTCCCGGAAGAACGCGAGCTGGAAAACGGCCTCGAAGATCGCCAGCCCGGTCAGCACCGAACGAGCCGACCGCGTGCCCTGACGCGCTTTGTAGGCGAACAACGCGACCAGCAGCGCGAACACCAGGGAACCGACGAACAGCGTCCACAGGAGCGTCGTGGTGCCTGCCGCGATATCCGCCGGAGTCGGCTTCGGACCCGATGTCTTCGCCTCGTTGGTGGTCTTGACGATGGCGTCGATCAGCTGCTGCTTGAGCAACAGCAGCGCGACCTGCCCGGCGACCAGCAGCAGACCCGACAGGATCCACAAGCCGACCGAGACGTTGACCGGCGTCGGCACCGTGTACGTCGGCGTCTGCTGCCCCGGCAGCACCGGATCGGGCGCGCGGCCCCGCTTCCGGCGTTCGTCGTCGGTCAGCCCGGCGAGGTCGTCGGCGGTCTCGTTCTCCTTGTCGGCCACCCCGAGGACTCTAGCTCGTGCGCGAGGTCAGTCCAGCCAGGCGGCGGCCTCGGCGGCCCAGTAGGTGAGGATCAGGTCCGCGCCGGCACGCCGGATCGAGGTCAGCACCTCGAGGACGGTGCGCTCGCGATCGAGCCAGCCGTTCGCGGCCGCGGCCTCGACCATCGCGTACTCGCCGGAGATGTTGTACGCCGCGACCGGCACCGGCGAGATTTCCGCCGCCGCCTTCACGACGTCCAAATAGGACAGTGCGGGCTTGACCATGACCATGTCGGCGCCCTCGGCGAGGTCCAGCTCGATCTCGCGCAGCGCCTCGCGCGCGTTGCCGCTGTCCTGCTGGTACGTCTTGCGGTCGCCCTTGAGCTGCGAGTCCACCGCCTCCCGGAACGGCCCGTAGAACGCGCTCGCGTACTTCGCCGAGTAGGCGAGGATCGCCGCCGAACTGTGCCCGACCTCGTCCAGCGCGCGGCGGATGACGCCGATCTGGCCGTCCATCATCCCGCTCGGCCCGAGCACGTGCGCCCCGGCTTCGGCCTGCGCGACCGCCATCTCCGCGTACACCCGCAGCGTCGCGTCGTTGTCGACCGTGCCGTCGGCGTCCAGGACACCGCAGTGGCCGTGGTCGGTGAACTCGTCGAGGCAGGTGTCGGCCATCAGCACGGTCGCGTCGCCGAGCTCGGACCGCAGGTCGCGCAGCGCGACGTTGAGGATGCCGTCCGGATCGACCGCGCCGGAACCCTCGGCGTCGCGCACCTTCGGGATGCCGAACAGCATCAGCCCGCCGACACCGGCGTTGACCGCGTCGACGGCGGCCTTGCGCAGCGAATCACGGGTGTGCTGGACGACGCCGGGCATGCTCGCGATCGGCCGCGGCGCGTCGGCGCCCTCGGCCACGAACATCGGGAGGATCAGCTGACGCGGCCGCAACGTCGTCTCGCCGACCAGCCGGCGCATGGCCGGGGTCGTACGGAGCCTGCGGGGTCGATGCTCAGGGAACACGTCGTCCACGGTACCCCGGCCGGTCGAGCTCGTGGGGCTCGGGCGGGTAAGTGGGCAGTCCGCCGGAAGAAGCGCTTTTCCCGATGTGCCAAGGAAAAGCGCGTTCTCGAAGTGACAGTGCGTCAGCTCCCCGGTCCGAAAACTCAGTGTTCCCAGGTACGAACGATGTGCGCCGGGTCGTCGAGCCACAACGTCTGCGAACCGTCCGGCGTGACCGTGAGGCCGAACCGGTCGAGACCGGGTTCCCCGTTCTCGTACCACCAGTCATACGCGGCCACGACCTCGTCCCACAGTCGACGGGGGCCGAGCTGCTGGACCGTGAAGGGCGCGGGATCGTTGAGATTGGCGTCCAGCCGCGCCCACGACCTGGTATCGGGGTCGTCGAGCTCGAAGTTGTGGTGCAGCCGACCGTACTTGCCCCACTCCGTCACCAGATTCGCCGCGGCCAACCGAGCACCGATGGCGAACAGGCCCTTCTTGGGGTTGAGCATCCGATCGAGGTCGCTGCCGCGACAGTCGGTGGTGGATACGTCGGCGGCGGCGATGTCGGCGGGATCGGGCTCGAAGGCGTGGAGCGCGCGACGCTGGCTGCGCACGCGCATGAACGCCAGGTCCCCGGAGAACCGGCCGGTGCCGACACCGTCGGCGTCCTTGACCAGGGTCAGCATGACGCCGTTGGACCAGTCGGTACCCCAGGGGGTGACCAGACGGCCTCCTGGCCGTAGCTGACTTGCCCAGGCGACCGGCACGACCTCACGGATCGCCGCGGTGGAGATGATCCGCTCGTACGGGGCGCCATCGGGGTAACCGGCCAGCCCGTCGCCGGTGATCACCCGCGGACCGTCGTACCCCGCGTTCACCAGCGCGCGGCGCGCTTCATCCGCGAGCCGGGGGTCGACTTCGATCGTGGTGACCTGCCCCGCCGGAGCGACGCGGTGGTGCAGGAGAGCCGCGTTCCACCCGGTTCCGGTGCCGATCTCCAGTACGGAATCACCGGGCCGCGGATCGAGTGCGTCGAGCATTTCGGCGACGATGCTGGGCTGGCTGCTCGAACTGGACGGGAAGCTCCCCCGCTCGCCAGGGCGGACTTCGCCGAGATCGACCTGCGTGATCACGGGCGCGTCGGCGGCCACCGCCTCGGCCCACCGATCCGGTTCGTCGTGCTTGGATAGCGCGACGAAGTCGTCTCCGTCGCGAACCCAGATGGTGTCCGGGATGAAAGCGGCGCGCGGAACCTCGTCGAACAGTGCCTGACTGGGTGCCGTGACGTCCGCACCGGTCACTTGTCGTCCTTGTCGTGCTTTCCGCTGCCGGACTCGTTCACGTCCTTGGTCTGGGCGTGGTCATAGGTGTCCTTGTGCCCGTCGCCCTCGACGTTTTCCGCGTGCTTGGCCATGAGAAGGCACCTCCCCTTGCACAGCGCTCGCGTCCACCGTGGCGGCGCCGAGCCGCCTGCACAAGAATCCTGGGGCGATTTCGCCCGATCAGGCCGGAGTACTGAAGGGGGGGGTGGGGGGGCGGGGCGGGGGCGGTGACTAGGGGCGAGCGTCGCTCGACTAGGATTATAAGTCGAGGGCCCCGGTTTAT
>NZ_JBHYIQ010000145.1:0-5469 GCF_042739895.1 Amycolatopsis sp. NPDC059021 | reverse complement strand
TCGGCGGTCTTTTCACTGCTGCCGTGGGCTCACCCCCCCCCCTTCAGCTCGTCCTACGAGACGAAAGTCCCCTTCAGCCCGTTCTTAGCTGCGGCGGGCGCGCTTGGCCTTGCGCGGCGGCGGCAGCGCGCCCTCGGCACGCAGTTTCGCGGCGTGCGCGGCGAGCGCGTCGACCAGGTGCGGGACGTCGGCCTTCTCCGGCTGGACGTCGACCCGCAGCCCGAACTCCACCGCGGTCTCCGCGGTCTTCGGGCCGATGCACGCGACGAGGGTGCGCGCGTGCGGCTTGCCCGCGATACCGACCAGGTTCCGCACGGTCGAAGACGAGGTGAAGCACACCGCGTCGAAACCGCCGGTCTTGATCATCTCGCGGGTCTCGGCGGGCGGCGGGGCGGCGCGGACGGTCCGGTAGGCCGTCACGTCGTCGATCTCCCAGCCGCGATCGCGCAGCCCGGCGGACAGCGTCTCGGTGGCGATGTCGGCGCGCGGCAGCAGCACGCGGTCGACAGGGTCGAGGACGTCGTCGTACGGCGGGAACTCGGCGAGCAGGCCCTCGCTGGACTGCTCGCCCTCGGGCACCAGCTCGGGGATGATGCCGAACGAGCGCACCTTGGCCGCGGTCGACTCGCCGACACAGGCGATCTTCACCCCGGAGAACGCGCGGGCGTCCAGACCGAACTCCTCGAACTTCTCCCACACCGCGCGGACGGCGTTGGTCGAGGTGAACACGATCCACTGGTAACGGCCGTCGACGAGGCCCTTGACCGAACGCTCCATCTGCGCCGGGCTGCGCGGCGGTTCGACGGAGATGGTCGGCACCTCGTGCGAGGTCGCGCCGTGGCCGCGCAGCCGCTCGGCCATCTCGCCCGCCTGCTCCTTGGTGCGCGGAACCAGGACCTTCCAGCCGTACAGCGCGCGCGACTCCCACCACGACAGCTTCGAGCGCTGCCCCGCGGCCTGGCCGATCGTGACGATCAGCGGGCCGACCAGCTCGCCGGCGTCGGCCGCGAGCTTCTCCAAGGTGGTGTCCAGCGTGCGCTGGGTGTTGATGGTGCCGTTCGCGGTCACCGCGACCGGGGTGCTCGCCGGCCGGCCCTTCTCGACCAGCGCGGACGCCGCTTCGGCCAGGTGGCTCGACGTCGCGTGCAGCACGAGCGGGCCGGGCGCGGCGGCCAGCGCGGCCCAGTCGACGTCACCGCGGACGTCGACCTCCGTGTGCGTGCCGCCCAGCGCGATCCCCGCGTAGGCCGGGACGGCGGCGCTCGGCGAGACGCCGGGGATGACGTCGAACACGGCGCTGGTGCGCGCGACGGCCTGGACCTCGGCCACCACGGCCGGGCTGGTCAGCGGGTCACCGGCGATCAGGCGCAGGACCAGCCGCCCCGCCTTCGCCTCGGTGGTCAGGTCCTTGGCGACGTCGGCCGCCTCGCCGACGGCCGGGCGTACCTCGGCACCTTCGGCGGCGAAGGCCAGCACACCGGCCGGGACGTCGGGGTCGGTCACCACGACCTCGGCCTTCGCCAGCAGTTCCTGGGCCCGGACGGTGAGCAGTCCTGCGTCACCGGGGCCCGAGCCCACGAAGGCGACGCGCCCGGTGGTCTTACGCGCGGGGGTCATCTGTGCGTTTCTCCTCATTGGACGGCCGTGCGCGCTCGGGCACGGCCGCAGTTCTCCAGTACGGCTGGTCGTTCTCTCGGGGTCGGTCAGTGCGCGGTGCCGCGCAGCGCTCCGGCACCCAGGTCCAGCAGCTCGGCCGCCAGCGTCCGGCCCAGCTGCGCGGCCTCGGCCTTGTCGCCGAGCACCGAGGCACGCAGCATGTCCACCGACCCGTTCTCGCCCTCGACGGCCGCGGTGCCGCGAAGCGAGATCCGTTCCACGACCGCGCCCTCGGCGTCGAGGTCCTCGACGATCTCGGCGAGCGCACCCACCGGAGCGGTGCACCCGGCTTCGAGCGCGGCCAGCATGGCCCGTTCGGCCGTCACCGCGGCCCGCGTGCCCTCATCGTCCACTGTGGACGAAAGCAGCCGCTCGACGTCCACGTCCCCGTCCCGGCACTCCACCGCCAGCGCCCCCTGCGCGGGAGCGGGCAGCATCTGGATCGGGTCGAGGGTCTCGGTGATCGCCCCGCCCCGCCCGATACGCACCAGGCCGGCACGCGCGAGCACCACGGCATCCAGCTCGCCGTCGGTGACCTTGCGCATGCGGGTGTCGATATTGCCTCGGATCGGCACGATTTCCAAACCGAGCCCGAGCGCGCGCAGCTGCGCGGTGCGCCGCGGCGCACCGGTGCCGACCGTCGAACCCGGCGGCAGCTCACCCAGGGTGAGCCCGTCACGGGCGATCAGCGCGTCGCGCGGGTCCTCGCGCGGCGGGATCGCGGCGAGGGTGATCCCGGGCTCGGGCGCGGTCGGCAGGTCCTTGCAGGAGTGCACGATGACGTCGACCTCTTCGCGCAGGAGCGCTTCCCGCAGCGCGGAGGTGAACACCCCGACGCCGATCTGCGGGATCGGCGCCGACGACTGGTCGCCGGGCGTGGTGACGGTGACGATCTCGACCTCGGCGCCCGCCTTGCGGAGCGTTTCGGCGACGGTTCCGGTCTGCGCGAGCGCCAGCTTGCTGCCGCGCGTCCCGATGCGGATGACTCTGGTCACTTACTGGTTCTTCCCTGGTGGTTGCTGCGCGGTCGGGCGTGCCACCGCCGCGGGGGCCTGCGGGTCGAGGCAGAACAGCTCGCGCAACGCGTTGGCGTAGTCGGTGTCGGCCGTCTCGGCGGCCAGCTGCTTGACCCGCACCGTCGGCGCGTGCAGCAGCTTGTCGACCACCCGGCGGACCGTGCGGCCGACCTCCTCGCGGACACCCGAATCGAGGTCGGGCAGCCGGTTGTCCAGCCGCAGCAGCTCCGCGTCGACGACCTCGGCCGCGCGACGGCGCAGTGCGGTCACGGTCGGGGTGACCTCGGCGCTGCGCTGTCCGGCGAGGTAGTCACGCACCTCGTCGAGCACGATGCCGGTGGCCTTGGCGGTCTGCTTCTCGGTGGTCGGGGTGCCCGCCTCCCGCATGCGGCGCTGGATGGTCTCCAGGTCCACCACGGTGACCGACGCCAGCTCACCGACCGCGGCGTCGACATCCCTCGGCAGGCCGAGGTCGCAGACGACCAGCGCGCGGCCGTCCCGGGGCGTGACGTGCTCGGGCGTGAAGACGGCGTCCTGCGCGCCGGTGCAGCAGATCACGACGTCGGCCAGCTCGACCGCGCGCGCGACGTCGGCCAGCGGCACCGAGCGGGCCTGGATCCCGGCCTCGGTGACGGACGCGGCGAGGCGCTGGGCGTTGGCCTCGGTGCGGTTGGCCACGGTGATCTCGCCGATGCCGCCCTTGCGCAGCTGGGACGCGGTGAGCGCGCCCATCGAGCCGGCGCCGACGATCAGCGCGTGTTTGCCCTCGATCTCGCCCGCGGCGGCCAGCGCCTCGGAGACCACCGACGCGCCGAGCGCGTCCAGGCCGGTCTCGGAGTGCACGCGCTTCCCGACCCGCAGCGTGGTCTGGACCAATTCGTGCAGGGTGCGGCCGACCGTGCCCGCCTCACGCGCCGTGGCGTAGGCGGAACGGACCTGGCCGAGGATCTGCGTCTCCCCGACGACCATCGAGTCCAGCCCCGAGGCCACCGAGAAGATGTGCTCGATCGCGGCGCCCGCGTAGTGCACGTACAGGCTGTCGTACAGGTCCGCGGGCTCCATCCCGGCCTGGCGGGCCAGGACGTCGGAGATGTCGTTGAGGCCACCGTGGAACGTCTCGACGACCGAGTAGACCTCGATCCTGTTGCAGGTCGAAACCAGCATCGCCTCGCTGACGTGCTCGGCCTGCTGCAGCTCGTGCAGGACCTTGACCACCTCGTGCGCGGGCACCGCGGCCCGCTCGAGCGTGCTCAGCTCCGCGCTGCGATGGGAAAGCCCGACTGCCAACACGCTCATCAGCGCACCACCATTCCCCGCCCGCCGTCCGTCCCGGCGCGCCCATTACCCGAAGCACTCTTCCCCCTCGAGAGTGCACCAGCCTTGCCATTGTCGGCACTGGGGCGGGCCCCCTGTTCTCCGTTATGGCCGTCACCGCCCGCCGCGCCGTTGCCCAGGGCGTGATCGGCTCGCCGGGCCACGTGGAAGGAGAGGATCTGCAACTCGACCGCCAGATCGACCTTGCGGACCTCGATGTGCGGCGGCACCTGCAGCACCACCGGCGCGAAGTTCAGGATGCACTGGACACCGCCCGCGACCAGCAGATCGCACACCGACTGCGCGGCCGTCGGCGGCGTCGCGATCACGCCGATGGAGATCTGCCGCTCGGCGCAGACCTGCGGGATCTCGTCCAGATGCGACACCGGCAGCCCGCCGACCGGCACGCCGATCAGGTCCGGGTCGAGGTCGAACAGCGCTTCCACCGGGAAGCCGCGGCCGGGGAACCCGCCGTAGTTGGCCAGCGCGTGGCCGAGGTTACCGATCCCGACCACGGCGACGCGGTGCTTGCGCGTCAGGCCGAGGATGCGCTCGATCTGGCTCACCAGGACCTGCACGTCGTAGCCGACGCCGCGGGTGCCGTAGGAGCCGAGGTAGGAGAGGTCCTTGCGCAGCTTCGCCGAGTTGACCCCGGCGGCCTGCGAGAGTTCCTCACTGGACACCGTCGTCGCGCCCTGCTCGGCCAGTCCGGAAAGGACCCGCAGGTACACCGCGAGCCGCGCGACCGCGGCCTCGGGGATCGACTTCGCCCTGGCCTCGCCGCCGTCGCCGGTGGTGCCGCCGTTGCCGTTGGTGCCGGGCACGGCGGGGATCTCCGCGGTGGGCGCGTTGTCGGCGTCGGGGGTGGCCCGGCCGTCGCGGTTGTCCCGGCGGCGGGACGCCCGGGGTGGCGTAGACCCGTCACCACGCCCCCGCTGTGTCACCACGCTGGCACTCCTGTTCACCGCGATTTCCGACCGTGCGTCCGGTACCGCTCCGGCCATCGCCACAACCGTACGAAACTGGCTCTTGACCCGGCGGCGGGAGTCCGGTTTGATGCCGGGCCGCGCGGAGGCGATGGGTCTACGGTAGTCCACTTGTGAACGCAGGCACAAAGTCACAGGTAGGAGACATGACCAGTCCCACATACGGAGTCTTGACGCGGCGCCGGGTAGCGGACGGGTCAGCGTTCGCCGGTATTGGTGGGGTTCACGGTGTCTCGCCGCGGCACTCTGGTCGCTCTGCGATCCGCGTCGGTTGCGGTGCGTGATCAGCGCTCGGGAGTGCTGAAGGGCGCTTTCAGTGCATTAGGTGAGCTGAAGGGCACCTTCGGTACGTCCGGCGCGATGAAGGACGCCTTCAGGGCATCGCGGCCCGAGCGGGCTCCCGGCTCCCGGCTCCCGGCTCCCGGCTCCCGGCTCCCGGCTCCCGGCTCCCGGCTCCCGGCTCCCGGCTCCCGGCTCCCGGCTCCCGGCTCCCGGCT
>NZ_JBHYIQ010000144.1:0-20498 GCF_042739895.1 Amycolatopsis sp. NPDC059021 | reverse complement strand
GAAGAGCATCAGGTTCTTCTTCGGCGTACCGGACTTCTGACTCATGCTGGCGACTCCCCGTCGTGTGGTACTACCGGGTCGGGCACCAACGCGGGGTGCTGCGGTGGGGGGGGCCCGGCGGGCCCCCCCCCCCGCGCCGGGCGAGTCCCCCCGCGCCCGCGCCCACCCGCCCCCCGGCCGTGGGGGCCCCTCCCCCCCCCGCGGCCGCCGCGGCAGCCGAATCCGCCTCAGCCGCGTCGCGGTCCGCCGCCGACGCGCAGCGCTCGGCCGCCGCGGCGGCCGAGGACGCGGCCGCCGCCCGCAACGCCGGTGCCCGAGCGTCGCAAGCCGATGACCAGGCACAGGGCGACGCGCAGGCAGCACGTCGCGCCGCTAACGCCGCCGCCAGTGACGCCGCCATCGCCGGCCGGTCGGCGGCCAGCGCCGAATCCGACGCCGCTACCGCACGTGGCGCGGCCAGCAACGCTGAACGCGATGCCGCTATCGCCCGGGACTGGGCCGACAAGGCCGAAGCCGCCGCGAGCTGGGCCGAGGACCACGCGAAGAACGCGGCCGCTGCGGCAGCTGAGGCGGTCGCAGCCGCTCAGCGCGCCGAGCAGGCCGAGAAACAACCCGACCCCGGGACAACACCGCCCCCGGGCGCCGCGGATGACCTCGGTGAACCCGCCCTCGGGCACGACCTGCCCGCCGACCGCCTCGAAGCGCTGCGCGGGATCGGCTACACCGGCTCCAGCCGTTTCACCTGGCAGGAAGCCCTCGACTTCGCCGCCCGCGGCCCCTGGCCGCAAGCCGAAGTCTGCTTCGCCCTCGGCGGCACCATCGACCAATGCCGCCCCGGCGGACCCCTCGGCGGCTTCGCCGGCTTCATCTACGACGTCTTCCTCTCCGACATCAAAGCCTGCGCCATCGGAAACGGCACATCCTGTGCCATGGCAGTCGCCGGAGCCGGCGGCAGAGCAGCCAAAATCCTCGGCGAAGCAGCCAAAATCGGCGAAGACGCAGCCAAGGCGGGTGCAGCGGCCCGCAAGATTCCTGGCTACATCCCGCCGCCCAAGGGGCCACCACCTGGAGTGAAGGGGGCAACGATTGCGGATCGGAAGACGTCAGTTCAAGGTGGTGGCGGACTCCGCAAAAGGTGGAAGGACGACAAGGGGAACATCTACGAATGGGACTCGCGACACGGCGAGTGGGAGATGTACAACAAGCGTGGTAAACATCAAGGCGTCCTTGACTCCAACACAGGGGAACAGATCAAGGGCCCAGATCCCAGCCGGAGCGTCGAACCATGAACGATCCCGCAGTCGGATGGCAGATCGAAGCATTTCGCAAGTCGGACGAACTTTTGGACTGGGTCCTGGATCTGCCTCCGGGGATCAGCCATCACACCCTCGAGGAAATACTCGGCTATGACGATATGTCCAGGCCCGAGGGGTATCCCGCCACTGCTGAACAGGTCCGCGCCGTCATGAACCACTTCGACGTGCCAGCAGATACTGCTTGCCCGCTCGACGACACCAAACTCAAGTACTACGTGGCAGCCTTCGCCGACACGCGCACGACTCAAGCCGACACCGACCCACCCGGAACGTCGAGCGATGAGTGATCAGGCGGTCGGTTGGCGGATCGAGGGCTTCCGCAAGTCAGACGAGGGCTTGGCCTGGTTGGGGAGGCTTCCTCTGGGGTCGACCTCATCGTCGAGTGCGCGTGGAGTCGTGGTCATTCGCCTCGCCGGTAAGGAAGCTCGTCGCCAATCGGCAGGGAGCCATGCCTGAACAGAGCCGTCCCCATCGCATGTCGGTGCGTCTGGGGCTGCTGGTGGTCGTGTTCGCTTCGCTGGGCATGCTGGTCATTCCCCTGACGACCGGAACGCTCAGAGGTGTACTGCTGACGCTCTTGGGAATGGGAGTTGCCGCCGCCGCAGTTGCTGTCGGAGCCTGCTATGCCGGGACGAGAGAGCGATGAGCACTCGTCCGATGGCCATGTCCCGGCCGTCGATCAGCGTCAGGAAGCGCAGGAACTCCTGGTGGCGGTGGCGCCGGTAGTGCTGGGCGATCACCGAGCCGCTGCCGACATCGAAGGCCGCGAACAGGCTGGTGGTGCCATGCCGGACGTAGTCGTGCGTCATCCGTGCCGGGGTGGTGGGCATGATCGGCAGAGTCCGGGCGGTGCGGTCGATCGCCTGCATCTGGCTCTTCTCGTCGACCGCGAGCACCAACGCGTTCTCCGGCGGACTCATATAGAGACCGACGACATCGCGGACCTTCTCGATGAACTGCGGATCGGTCGACAGCTTCCACGTCTCGATCACGTGCGGCTTGAGCCCGAACGCCCGCCAGATCCGCGAGATCGCCGACTGCGACATCCCAGTCGCCGACGCCATCGACCGGGTCGACCAATGCG
Organism: Amycolatopsis sp. NPDC059021; assembly: GCF_042739895.1. NCBI lineage: Bacteria > Bacillati > Actinomycetota > Actinomycetes > Pseudonocardiales > Pseudonocardiaceae > Amycolatopsis > Amycolatopsis sp. NPDC059021. The sequence goes on along the minus strand of NZ_JBHYIQ010000144.1, from coordinate 18,098 downwards.
CGTCCCGCCCCGGAGCCTCCTCCAGCGTCTTGGTGATCACCTCGTCCACCCTGTCGTCACCGATCACCCGGGGCCGACCCGGACGCGGATCGTCCGACAGGCCCTCCAACCGATCGAACGGCCGGATCTGGCAGGTCGGCGACAGTGGTGTCTCGGTCATTCCGCTGGCTGGCACCGAGCTGTTCGTCGTGGTAGCACGGCCGCGGGCCGACGAGGACGAGCCGATCCGCGAATATCTGCAACGGCAGGTCAACGAATCGTCCGGCCGGGACGACATCCTGGTGCGCGAGGTCACCTGGCACATCACCTGGCGGTCGAACACCAGGCTGGCCGAGCGCTTCCGGGACGGACGGGTCTTCCTGGCCGGCGACGCCGGGCATGTGCACCCACCGACCGGCGGGCAAGGCATGAACACCGGCATCCAGGACGGCTACAACCTCGGCTGAAAGCTCGCCGCCACGCTGGCCGGCGCTCCGGGTGTTCTGCTGGACAGCTACGAACCGGAGCGGATGGCCGCGGCGCGCGCCGCGCTGGACATCAGCACGGCGCTGCTGGAGAAGCACCGGCGGGGAGACGACGACGCCCACGTGCGCGGTCCGGAGGTGCACGGGCTCACGCTGAACTACCGCGGCGGTCCACTCTCCCACGACGACCGCACCGACGCAGGCGCGCTCAGGGCCGGCGACCGCGCGCCGGACGCGACCACGGCCACCGCCGACGGTCGACCTATCCGGCTGTTCAACCTGTTCCGTGGGCCACATTGGACACTCCTGACCTTCGGTGCGGCATACGCACACACGGCCGCGACGCTGAGCGACCGGTTCGGCCCCGCCCTGCACGCCTACACCGTGGTCCGACCAGGCGAGTCGGCAAACGAACATGCGCTGGTCGACAGTCATGGGCACCTGTGGGCCGGGTACGTCGCGAATGACGACACCCTGGTGCTGGTCCGTCCCGACGGCTACATCGGGCTGATCACAAACTCCGGCAACATTGAGCGTGTGACCGAGTACTGGACCGCGCTACACGGCATACCCATCACCGGAGATGCCGCGACAATGCCCGGCGCTTGACCACACTGCTCGACGAGCTTGCCTGACTGCTCCCGCCATGAACTCGTGACATGACGCGGTTGCAAGGAAGGCTGTCAGGTGCTGGCCGCCGTGCCGTTGCTGCGGGCGGCGAGGTAGCTGGTCCAGTCGGTTTGGGCGTAGGTGGCCCAGGCGAGGGCGGTGTTGATGTTGAGGTCGAGCAGGTGGGCGAGCACGGCGGCGGGGAGCTCGCCCGCGAGGCTCGCCAGCGCGGCGCTGCGGGCTCGTCGCAGGTGAATCTGCAGGTGATTGCGCAGGCCGCGGTAGAGGGTGTCGCGGGCCGGGCGTCCGGGAAAACCGCCGGGAAACAGCCACCCCACGCCATTGGGGTGGCTGCGGCCGATCGCCGAGACAGTGCTCGCGTGGTCGCGTTGGGCCAGCACGACGGTGGCGACGGCGGGTGGCAGCCGGAACTGGTGATCGCCGTAGCGCAGCCATACCCGTTGGTTGGTGTCGGTGTGGATATCGTCGTGCTGCAGGGTGGCGACTCGGCTGACCGGTAGGCCGTAGAGCAGCACGAGCTTCCCCGCCGCGCGGACCGCGCGGGGTAGGGTGGCGTCGTGCAGGCAGCGGCGTAGCTGTTGCCAGCGTTCGTCTTCGGTGATCGGCGCCAGCGTGGTGCGCGGGCGCTTCTTTGGAATGGCCGCCGGGCCGACGAGGCGTCGTTGCCTTGCCCAGTGGAGGAATTCCCGCGCCGGGTAGGTGGATTCGGGGCGGCCGGTGAGCAGCCACTGATCGATGTGGTCTTGGCGCACGGCGTCGGGCTTCAGGTCCTGTTCGTCGATCCAGCACAGCAGCCGCAGTGCGGCGAGCACGCGGGAACGGGCCCGTGTTTGCGGGGCGGGTGACGCCGATCCGATTGTTCGGAATCTGGTCGATACGGACGGGTTTGCCAAAATCGGGTGCATTGACCATGGTGGTGGGCGAGATAGCGATGCCGACGTGGGTGATCTGCGTCGTGTTGACACCGAAGTAGATGAGGTCGCCGGGTTGCATTGGCTGCGCAGCGGGCACTCGTGGTCCTGCGTGTACTGGGTCTGGGCGGTGCGGGACAGGGTGATTCCTGCGGCGGCGTAGGCGGCTTTGGTCAGGCCGGAGCAGTCGAAACCGCCGTCGGCTGCGGCGTTGCCTCCCCAGACGTACGGCAGTCCGCGCTGCCCGCACGCGTAGTTGATCGCCACCATTGCCGCCGAACTGGCCGTCTGGATGTTGTCGCAGTCCCTAGCTCCGGCCTGCGGGCAAGTGCTCACGAATTGCTCATGATTTTCCGGAATTGTTCGCGAATTTCCAGAGCCTGCAGCGGCTGTAGGTTCCGCGAGTTCGTGAGCACGGTGGGCCGTTGCTACCGCACGAGAGGGTGCCCGTTCCGGGGGTTCGAGCATTGGTCAGATGGTGAAACCTTGAGCAATCGGTGGCAGGCCGGACGGTGTTCGAGGCTGAGATGGCCTGCTTGCTCAAGATCTTCCGGAACCTCCGCCCAAGTCACGCAACGCACTGTTATGCCGAGAACGATGTGTTCACAGGACGCGGAGTCGGTCAGCTCGATGCCGGTCTGCCGCTCACGATGTCGGTGGATCGCTAGGCAGCAGCTATGCCAGGACACCTTGCGATTGTTGGAGTTTGGGTGAGCGTAGTGGTCCGATGCATGGGGTGTCCGGAAGGCCGGGGGGCACCCACGGTGCTCGAACGGCTACCGCAGAAATTTCGGAAGCTTGCGTGCTGGCACCGTCAGAAGATCACATCAATGCTATATGTCGAATCGTGATGAGCGATGTTGTAACCGATCGAGATTTTCGACGACTTAAAGGCTAGCGAGTCGGGTCGCATCCGGGCCGTACCCGTACCTGGCGAGTTGGCTGGCCGTATGAGGTTGGTCGTAGGTCGGACTACGAAGGCGCGAAATGATTCGGAGCAGCTATGACCAGTACGCGATCGTCGAAACGCATACTCATTGTCGTACTGGTGACAGCCGTCCTCCTCGCTGCCGGAGGCGCGACCTACTTGCTATGGCCGCGTAGTACCGAGTCGGCCAACGGCGCTGGCACCGCTGCGGCGCAGGGTTCGGTCAGGATCGTGGCCGTGCCGGCCAGCCGGGATAGCGACGTCGTTGTCAGCGACCATTGGTCTATCCACATTCCGGCGGGCAGTGTCGGCGCTGCGGACACCAACTTGAGGATTGCCCCGATGGCACAGCCGGTCGGACCGCGGGGCAGTTCGGGGCTCGAAGCTGTCCGCCTGGTCCTGGCAGCCGGTCAACCGGTGCATCCATGGACATTCACTTGGCGCTTTGACCAGCCCTTGGAACAGGGGCGGCAGCTCTACCTCCTGGATGACTTCGGCGACGGCTCAGCGTATGGCGCGCTGCCCACGGAGCCGGACGCAGCGGCCCAAGCTCCAGTGCGTACCCACGTGGCGCAGCTCAGTGCTGATCGTCGCTCCGGCACTGTTACCGTCGAGCATCTCAGCTTCAAAGAGTGGCTCTTGGACAGGGCGAGCGACCTGGCCAATCTGTTGGGAAAGTTCTTTGATCAACGCACTTCCGCTCCCGAGTGCAAGGACAAGGCCGGTCGACGAACGCAGCGACCGGCCTGGTTGTCCGAAGCGAACTTCCTTGAGGATCAGAGCGCCCCGATGCTCGTGTGCGTTGGTTCGGACCCCGACCCTTCTAAGAAGGACCTTGCCGAGGTCGACATTGCCAACAACCGTGGCGGCGCACTGCTCGTCAAGACGCCTGTGAAGCCGACGTGGGCCTGGTCGAGCAACATTGGCGACGCCGTCGCCGACTGGGTGCCAAACGTCATGACGCTACTCGCGGAGGCGATCAACGTACCGCCCGCTGACGCCGGCCGGACATGGATCGTGCTCCCAGGGCAGCAGGTGCACTTCGGCTTCAGTCAGGATTCCCTCTCGCCCGCTGGCCTCCCTGCCGAAATCACGAGCTCGTTCACCCCTTCCGCGATCGTGTTTGGTTTGCTCTACAACCAGCTATCGAAGGCTATCGATGGGGACTCGGTTCTGTGGACCTACGGCGCGTTGCTGGCATGCGGTCAGAAGACTCTGATTAAAGAAAAGGAGTCAGGGATCGGGCAGGGTTTAGCCGCTGCGGCAAAGTGCGTCATCGACGATTCGGACGGCGTGGTTCAGACGGTGAAGAAGGTTCTCTCACCTGCGGCGTTCGACAAGCTTGCGCCTCAGCTGAGCAAAGTGGCGGCAGTCAGAGCCGCGTTGACCAGAGTGCTCCTACTGGCCGAAACAGGGTTCGTCTTGCTCGACAGCGTGTTCACGCTGAACCTGCCTGCAGGCGCGTTTACGATCAGCTTGTTCCTAGCGCGCACCAAGGTGGTCACTGTCGTTCCGGTCGACCGTGATATCTCTGCCCAACGTGGGTACGCGGTCACGCCTGGATACAACGGCGTGGACAGCTGTACCTCCTCGTACGCATCAGTCGGGCGGGACGTCGTTTCGTGTTCGCCGAGCGCGGCCGGAGCTGACGTCTGCTGGGTCAAGGCTGATCGTCTGACCATGCTGTGTGGCGGCATGCCCTGGGAAAAAGCGCTCATGGCGGTGACTGCGTCTAGCCCTGTAGCCCGCGTGCCAGTTGCGAGGGATCCTCAGCCATGGGGGCTCGAGCTCAGCGATGGTGCTCATTGTCGACTGCGCAACGGGGGGTCGTGGGGCGGCCGCTCTGATGGCTTCGTGGGTGCCTACTTCTGTGATCGACCGAACGAGTATGTGCTGGGGAAGCAGGACCCGACACCAGTGGTGAACAAGGCCGCTCCAACGTGGACAGTGCTTGTGGGGGATCTACAGAACCCGGACAGTGTTCTGCCGCCGCCGAAGAGAGTCCGTGTTCTCATCGCCTACTTTGCCGGCGCAGCCTGACTGTCCTGGCGTCCAGGTCTGTGCGACGCTGATGAACCGGTTTAGGTTCGTAGACGCGCGCAGTTGGTCTGTATCCCTTGTCCACGTCGCCGGCGCGGCCACGAAAGTCGTTGGCGCGAGTGTCTCCGACCGACTCACCGGCTGGGGCGTAGCCCTTCAGATCCTCGTGCGCGTAGGTGACCCCGTCCCGTTGGGTCTGGCGATCCTGTCGGTACGCGGATGCACCAAGAGATGATCAGGGAGCGACGCGGCACCGAACTGCCGGTCGAGAACCGCCCCCTGCCGTCTACTTGCGGTCGGAACATCCGGATCAGACCACCGAGCGCCGCCACTACCGACGCCGACCTGACATCCGCTTCGTGCCCCGAAGTGCGTCGTTAACGACTATCTCTCGTGCCTCTGCTGCTTGCAGGGTCTCGCCGTGCACGACATGTCGATCTTGTGTGACCTGGGCTTTCCGAGCTGTTTCACCGCGACGTCACCATGATCAGTCTCAAACTCATGGCATTTCTTGGCTGGCGCTGTTTTCTATCTTGCAACTTGTGGCTCGGCCTGTTGCGCTCGTTCCCGGTTCGCTCCAGCAGTCCTCGACGTCGTGGATCAAGGTTGGTCGCGGTCGTGTCTGCATATGGGTGCTCGATGGCGAGGCGTACCGGCGTCGCTGTCCGGCCGCTCGTGAGTCCGCTGGTCTTGCCTTCAGCGCTGCCCGCTCTCGTGCCTGGCGACCTCGCGTACGGCGTCGGCGATGGTGTGGTAGTCCTTGCGCAGGATGTTGCCGTGGTTGCTGGGGACTTTGGCGTGGATTGTGATGTTCGGGTTGCGTTTGACCACTTGATCGAGGCTGGCCCGGATACGTTCCTGCTCATCGCCCTTGCTGCCGAACGACGCCCCCGAGGCGTTCACATACCGTGCCGGGACGGTGATGTTGTCCAGCACGGGGCCCAGTTCGCTCTCGCGGGCGATCTCGCCGGCCTCGATGTTGCTGTCGGCCATCTGTTCGGCAGTCATCCGCGCGCCCAGGCCCATCGAGCGCAACAGCGGCATCAACCAGCCCAAGCGCCGCCACAGCTTTCGCATTCCCTCGATATCGACCTCATCGATCCAGTCGTGCGGTTGCGCGCCCTCAACCAGGATCGCACCCACGGTACGGTCGGGATTGCGGCTGGCCCAGTGCGCGCCAACGAACGCGCCGTAGGACCAGCCCACTACCAGCGCCCGCTCCACGCCCCTGGCCGCGAGAACGGCATCGACATCCGCGACGTTCGTCTCGAACGAATAGTCCGCCGAAGTCTTCGATTTGCCGCGGGCCCGCATGTCATAGGTGATGTGTCGGAACCCCGGCCCCAGATCGGCGATGACCCGCCGCCAACACTTCTGGGCGGCGACGTGGCCGTTGAGGTAGATCACGGGGATGCCGAGGCCACCGGTGTCGGTGACGGCCAGTGCCGTGTCATCGACCGGCACCATGGCGGTCCACGTCGAATCGGTCGAGGATGTGCTGTTCTTTGTCATGTGTTATTCCTGCTCGTATGTGGTGGCGCAGATGTCGAGCCCAGCGCGGTGCCATCGTTCTTCTGAGCGTTGCTGACCCGGTCGTAGCCGGTGCCCGCGTCCAGAGTGGCCGAGACGCCGGCGGCGGCGACCGAAAGTTGCCGTCGATTGTGGTGTGGCGGACGCTCGCGGCCGCGTCAATCTTCCGCAGACCACGCCGACACACCGTCGAGATCCTGCCCGACACCAAGATTGCTGAGCGGGCCCCCGCCGGCCTATGCCGGCGGTGGCCCGTGGATCACGGCCTCAACACCCAGCAACCAATTCCGCGGCCTCGCCCGATCCCTAGAGATCACCGTCCAACTGCCCGACAGCTCCCGCGTCGAGGACAAGGGTCGCCGACACCGAACTCCGCGGCGTCGGACGCTTCGGCGACGTCGCCCTCGAAGGCGCCCGCCAGATCAACGACACACTGGATGCGTCCTGCGGGATGTCCAGGACGGCGGTGATCGGGGCGGAGGTGCCGAACTCTGCATCGTGTTCTCCCGCGCCGGTTCACTGTTTCTGATACGGGAAACGCTACATTGCTTTCCGAACTATAGGAACAAGGATGTTGCGTTATCTCTGCATCTATGCAGTTCAAAAAGTATACATCGTTGCAATGGTCATAAAAGCAACGCAACGATACTGGCAACAATAGTTGCAATGAGTTTGGCATGAACGCTACAATCGTAGCGGGATCAGGGACTGCCACGAAGGGTCATCAGAGGAGATCGCGATGCCGGGAGGCAGGCTCACACAGGCCGAACGTCGGCAGATCGCGCTGGGGCTGGCCGACAGCCTCCCCTACGCCGAGATCGCCCGGCGCCTCGACCGTCCGACCTCGACGATCACGCGTGAGGTGATGCGCAACGGCGGGCCCGCCACCTACCGCGCCGACCTAGCCCACCGCGCCACCGAACGCCGCGCCCGCCGGCGCCGCCAAGCCGCGCCCCGAGGAGGGCAAGCGCTAGCACAAGGCCACAGGCGCGACGCGGAAGCCGTGCGTGAGTACGAGGAGACATTGACCACCCTCTTCATGCAACAGGGCATGTCTAAGATGATGGCCCGGGTGCTGACCTGCCTTTTCACTGCCGATGCGGGCAGCCGCACCGCCTCCGAACTCGTCCAGCGCCTACAGGTCAGTCCGGCGTCGGTCTCCAAGGCGATCGCGTCCCTCGAAAGCCATGGCCTCGTCCGCCGCGAACCCGGCGAACGCCGCCGCGAGCGCTACCTCGTCGACGACGACGTCTGGTACCAATCGACGATCGACAGCGCCCGCGGCATGGCGAAGGTCGCCGAGATCGCACGGCAAGGCGTCGGCATCCTCGGCCGCGACACGCCGGCGGTCGCCCGCCTGGAGAACATGGCCCGCTTCAGCGACTTCATCAGCGAGAGCATCTTGCGCGCCACCGTGCAGGCCCGCGAGGTTCTCTACACCAAAGCCGAAACGAACTCGGACGGCGCTCCCGGGTTAATTTCAGATCGTGGGTAGAAAGACGTCTTGATGGTCACAGCCAGCGGTGTCCATACCCCGATTAATGGGCTGTTATTCGGGGCAAGCCCGAAAAGGTGGTGACGATGGCGGGCACGGTGACCGGTCCGGACGGTGCCGCCGCGGGACGGTGTGGTCTGCAGCCGAGGCGTTCCTGGACACCATCGGCTCGGCGAACACCCGCCGGGCTGTGGTCGGCAAGTGGCTGAGTTGGTACCGTGAACAGGGCTGGGACGCACCGGCGGTCCCCACCTCAGCGGACGGTCCACCCCGCCAAACTTCGACATCCCGGCCCGGTCGCGCACCGCGATCGACCGCCTGATCTCCCGCCGTGACGTACATGTGCGGAAGAAGACCCTGTGGCAGATGCTCTACGAAACCTGCGCCCGCAGCCGGCCACTAATTCCGAAGAGACCAGCTGAGACACCGGTCCGCCCAGACCACCACCTGGCAAGCAGCCAGCTACTCGCCCGCGACACGGTCAGGCTCTGCGAGATCCACCGAGAATAGGCGCGGCCGCAATGAATCTCACCGCGATGTCGTACACGACCCACGTGCGACATGGAGACAGGAGGAAGGATCATGAACGACATCATCGTGCCCCCGATTCCGTTGTCGCTTACAGTACCGTCCGACCGTGGGCGGGCTGGTTGTGCCCTGGATTACGCCTCGCACGGCCGACGATCGTTGCCGTCGCGATCCCTATGCTGACGAGCCTGGGCCACCGAGGGCGGGTCCGGTCGGCCCTTGCCCTTAGCTATCGCTAAGGAGGCTTCTCAAAGTCGGGCGCTCCGCCGGGGCCGTCCCATTTTCCCAGTCATGTCTCCTTTCCAGGACGCCGGATCCGTCTGGCTGAGCTTTGACGGTGTAAGACGGCGGCCACGTCTGATTTCGGCCGTCTATCTTCGTGATCCGGGTACCATCAAGGATGGCGAGATCGCTAGTGATCGTTGTCTGACCGCGGAAGGTGGCCCCTCCGAAATGAGCTTTGATTGTGAAAACTACTTTGTAGAAGCTGACACTGCCGAACCTGGCACGGTTGATGTAGCACTCCCTAAGGAATTCCGATTGACGGAAGTCAGCGTAGCAGATATCGGCGTCATCAAACCAGGTCATCCCTTCGAAGAGTGACCCCTCGAAATAGAGGTGTCCATCGGAGGCGTCCATATCTTCGAAGTGAGCGTCCTTGTGGAAGGTTGCACCACTGAAGTCGGCATTCCCCCCGATTCTCGCCTTGTAGAATGACGCGTCGGCGAGAAATGTCGAGCCAGTGAAGTCGACATCGTCGGTGAAGTCAGCGAGCGTGAAATCGCAGCGGTCGGCGAAAGTGGTGTGGGCGAAGGTTCCCGCCGAGATTCGGCAGGCTGTGAGGTCCCAGCCTGTGAGCGTGGTGTTCGACAGATCCAGCCGGATTCCGTCCCAATGCTCTCCGTTTACCTGAGAGTACTTTTCCTCCATTAGCAGGCCACGATTGTTTTTCTTCAGATAGCGCAGATGACGTAGTAGCACGTCTCGTGCGGTGGCGCGAACGTGGATCTCGCCCGCGTTGGTGGAAGCTGTCCGGCTTTCTGTGGACGACCCTAGCTTCCGGCGGTGCCCGGCAATTCTGGAATGCAACCGCGATTGTGAGCCGTTTGTCATGTCGTTCGCGGATTGCTTGCCAGCTGACGGGGTCATTCTGATGTGGGCGCATAAGAGGTCAACCACGGTCTGGCGGAGTTCCGGTGCTCCCTGCGCAAGCCTCTCAAGCGCGAGAACGCCCGCTAGCTGCACAGCTGCCTTGTCAGAGCTCAACTGCTCGGCGGCTTTGGTATACAGGTCGGTGATGCGCCGCTCGGTGGCGTCGTGCGCAGCGTCTGCGGCAGCTTGCTTCTTCTGGGCCAGGTCGATGTCGGTGAGGTCTAGGGCGACCTCGGTAGAGCGTTGGCGGCGGACGGCCAACAGCAGCGCGAGGGCGGCTCCGGTGCCGCCAGCCGCTGTAAGTCCGGTGCGGATGGCGTCGGCGCGCGCCCGCGCCAAATCCGCTGCGGCCAGCCCGTCGGCTTGTCGCCACAGCCACCAGCCGACGCCGGTCCCCACAATGACGACCGCGACGGCGGACAAGAGAACCCACGTCCAGTGCAACGGGCGCAGGCGAGGCGGACGAGACGGCGGCAACGGGACCCACGGACTACGCATGTGGCAGATCATGCCGCAACCGGCGGACAGTTGTGGCCAAGTAGGTATCTCAGGTGACAACGGTGACGACTGAACTCGTCGCCGCCGCGATCGCCCGATCACCCAATTACCCGCATCATTCTGTCGAGATAAACCCGTGGTGCGCCGCGTACACCAGCGAGTCCTGCCCGATGATCGGCGGACGACTGGATCACTACCGCTCGTCCTTGCCGCGACTGGACAAGAACATTTGTTTGGCCCTCAACCCCCGATCGGGACTGTTCGGCCTCGGCAAGTCATTGATCACTCGGCTGCATCGTGACCGGGTGGCCGAGCCGGTCAGGCTTGCCGAGCCGGTCAGGCTTGCCGTTGCTCGGATGAAGACAATGCCGTGGGAGATCTACCGCGTACGCCGGCTCTACTACGCACCGGCCACCGTGGCCCGCTCCGTGGACTGCGTCCTGCTTGGTGGACACCGCACCGTCCACACCTCGCTGAGCGAAGTCAGCCGACTCGTCGACATCACGGTGACGAAGAACGAGGAGATCGCCGGAGCGCCGATCCGCGGTGGTGATCGAGATCCTCACCGCCGGCTGTGGCTGCGTCGGCGCAGTGACGGGATCTACCCGACCCAGGAGGAGTTCTACACGGTCGCTCCTGCCCAGGCACGGGACAAGGAACTCGACAGCTTCGGCGAAGCCTGGGCCGACCACACCGACCGGGGGCTGGCTCGGCTGGAACGCCGTGTCGACGCGGCGATCGCGGTCGTGAAGGAAGCCCTTCTCGATGCTCTGGGCCGCGCCGCGGCCTGAACCACTCACCCGAAATTTCGTTTTCTTGAAGGGATACCGCTATGTCTTGGTTCGACCTGCACCCTGCGCACATCGACGGACTCGTCAACCGGCTGATCGCGCGCCAGAGGTAGAGATCGCGCAGCCGCTGGCGGGCCGAGCGGCCGGACGACCACATGGGACTACGGACAGCCGTTCGGGAAATCGAGAGTTCTACACTGCGGCGGCGAAATCCGTTCTAGTTTCCCGCTGTCGTGCACGACGAGGGAGTAACCTACTCACTGAGATGAGTCCAGGGCACAGTCCCAGCCACTTTGAGTGCGCTACTTGGTCAGCGTGGTGGTGGCTACGTGGATGTTCTGTGTGGAGGGGATCCGGCCGTCGGTGTCGGCAAGTCCGGCTGCCTGGGCCAGGAACTCTTTTTCGAGCGACTTCACGACTGCCGGGTCCAAGGGCATGAAGTTGTAAACGGTCGAGAGGGACGCCCACACCTGTTCGGCACTGCCGCCCAGGTCGAGCGGCTCGGTGGTCCACTCGACAGGAGCGAATCCTGCCGCGGTGAGAATCTCGTCGACGCCTTCCCTGCCTCTGGTACGTCGGTCACCCAGCTGCGGCATCTGCTGTTCGGCAGGAACATCGGCGAGTACCGGACGGAGCAGGCGCCGGAACAAGGCGCTGCCGCCGGTTCCGCCGGCCGAGCCGCTGCCGAGCACCAAGGCTAGCCGCCCACGGGGGACCAGGACACGTGCCGACTCCGCGGCTACCCGGTCGATCTCGGGCATCAGCATGAACGCCATATGTGAGACACACGCGTCGAAGCCGCTGTCAGAAAAGGGCAGTTCCTGCGCCCGCCCCTCCACCAGGCTCGCGTCGGCGAGCGAGGGCCGCTGACGGGCAAGCGCCAGATCAGCATTCGAGAGGTCTACGCCGGTGACCTCGTGGCCGGCCTCGGCGAGCAACTCGAGCAGGAAGCCGTCGCCGCAGCCCAAGTCGAGTACCCGAGAGTGGCCCTCGACGTGGTCTCGCAGGATTTCATAGCTTGAGCGCCCGTCCGGCGTCTTGCCTCGCCCCATCGCGCTGACGGTCGCCGCCGGGTATCTGGCATGGAAGTCGCGCAGGAACGCCTCTTGGGTCACCGTGGTCACGATCACCACTCTAGGACGTCGGGACCGCTCCTCAGGATGTTTAGCGAATCCGGACCTTTCCGGCCACGTCAGCGTCTGACGCTGACGGCGACCTTGCTGGCGTCAAGATCAGTTGTGGTTGCTCTGTCGGGATGCTCGTGGTCCGTGCGGGTGGTGCTGGTTGTTCCCGCGCCGCCGCCGGGGAGACTGGCGCGAGGTTGGTTTCGTGTCGGATGGGGCGAGTGCTCGTAACGAGGCCTGTGACGAGGTTCGCGGCGCGATGGTGCAAGCCGCGTTGATCGGGCATGAGTCGCTGGCCGGCGCCGCGGGGGTATTGGGGAATCGGTGCCTCGGCTGTTGCCGTCGGTGGTCCGGGATTTCACCGGCCGCACGGAGCGTGTGGGCGGCGCTGGACATGCTGCCCGCAGAACGACGAACTCAGCAACGAGATCACGGTCCTATGACCGCAGTGCCTCGGCAACCACCACTGCTCGCCGAACACTGCGCTTCCCCCACTTCCGAGGTGGTAAACGACACCATCAGGAAGGTCGAGCGACGTACGTCGGCGCCGTTCAGCGACGCAACCATGGAACCGAACGTGGCTGCCGACCGACACCAGCAGGTGGTACTAGCCGACCAAACGACCGACCTTTTCGTCGACGTCGCCCACATCGCGGGCGCGGGTCAGCATCTTGTCGGATTTCGCCGATTTCGATGACGCGTACCTCGACGAGTGTTCAGGGGAGGGGTGACGGCGCGTGTCACGCGGCTTGAGGGAAGCCTCGCGAGGCCCGTCACCCCTCCGATGTGCCGGATCGTCCTGACTGCGGGGAAGGCCAGGATTTGTGCGACCCGGCGAGCTTCGCCCTACCGCTGGCTAGCAGATGTGGCCGCGGTGCACCGCACCCAGTCTCGGTAGCTAACGGGACCGACGTGGAGATCAGCACGGCAGTGCACAGCATTAGACGGCAGAGTGATCCGATACACGATGTCGGACCAGCCTCTGGCACAACGTCGAGCGACGTCGTCGGACACGCGACTCGATGTGACATTCAACGGGTCACCACAAGCGGGTTGACTCAGCATTCCTCCTCGCTTCCGGGGGTAGTCGCAACGACGACCCGCCCCCTCGACGTTTCGTTGTCGCATTACTCAGCACATTGCTGATAGTGAATCGAATATCGTAAGAAGCGCGGTTTTCTGATACGAAAACCGCATCTACACGCACGCCCACTCTTCGTCACGGGTCTGACCGCGCCGGTGCGTTCTTGGCAGCGCCGCAAGCGGTGTAACGTCGAGATTCTTGATTCCCTCACTCTCGGCCATGAAGGCCGATTTGGTAGGGCGTGGCACCACCTCCCCGTGGTCCCGCCTTGCACTGAGAAGCGTCGAGAACGCAAGGCTCTTCACTTCAGTTGAATTACTACGCGAGCGAGAATAGACTGAACCGCGTCACGCAGTCAACTGGCGCGAAGTGGTTGCCCGGTCGATCTTCATTTCGGTACAACGTCAGGTGGGGGCATGGTCACGGATCAGCATCGCTCGTTCGCCGTCCTGCTGGACGAACTCTGCGCGGCTCCACCTGCGGGCCGACACCGGCCCTACTCCAACGTCGAACTGGCCGAAGCCGTCGGCGTGAGTCACAGCTACATCGCCCAGCTACGCAAGGGCATCCGCGACAACCCCAACCTCCGCGTCATCGATGGGCTGGCCTCAGCACTGCAGGTCCACCCCGCCTACTTCGTCGGTGGCCGGCGAAACCCGGCTTCTTCAGCACAGCCCCGACGCCCCTTTCGGGACAAGTTGAACCGGTTGTTCGCGCTGGTCCACCCAGCCGGCCAAGGAGAACTGACCCTCAACTTCGTTGTCGGCGCGGTGCGGCGCCGCGGCCAGGAACTGGGTGACCGGCACTGGACAATCTCGCCCAGCACACTGTCCGGTCTGCGTGATGGTTCGATCGCCGATCCCGAGCTGAAGCATCTTCTGGCGCTGGCGGATGTCTTCGGCGCCGATCCAGCGTACTTTCTCGACGACCAGCTGGCCGCGCAGGTGGAGGAACAGCTGGAGACGCGTCTTGCCATGGCTTCCCTGGGCGTGGACACCGTCATCATGCGCGCGAGCGAGCAAGAACTCGAACCGCGGATCCGCGACAAGATCATCACCACCCTCACACAAGCGCTCAAGGACGGCCGCGCGCCCACCCCGGAGACCCAGGACGAGCTTGGCAGCGCAACACGAAACCGCGCGACCGGGCACAGCAGATCGAGCGCCGACGACGACGCGGACCGCTGATGATTTCCGCCACCGACCGGCGTACTCCACAACCAGCCTGGGCGACAACACCGTGATCACGCGTGCGAGCGAAGAGACCGTGTCGCCGCGGGTGCGTGACAAAGGTCTGCCGGCACTCGTGAAAGCGTTGCGCCCCAGCGACGATGCCGTGGACGCGATCCGGCACGTCCTCGACGAGGAGAATCCACCCGAGACCGACACCCGGCAGGGAGGCCGCGGTGGGCCGGGATGACCAGGCCGCCCGCGGTCGCATGCCCACGGTGGCGGTATGGCAGCACATGCAGGGACCACACAGGGGAGACGGCTTGAACGCACGACAGTTGCGCAAACTCGGGCGTGCACTGATCCACGACCTCGACCTCGATACCTCCGCGACAGCGGAAACGGTGTGCCGCCGTCTGGTCGAGGTCATAGCCCAACGCACTCAACGGGAGATCCTGCTGAGATTCGACGACCTCGGCGACACCGGCCTCAGCGGTCTGTGGGCGGTGACCGCGGATGAGGTGAACATCATCGTCGTCACGACGACCCGCAGCTGGGTGCACCGGTTGCTGATCGTGCTCCACGAGATCGCCCACATGGTGTGCGGCCACAAGCCCGCCGAGCTGACCGCACACGAAGGCCGCGCGCTGCTGTTCCCGGACCTGTCTCCGAAGATGGTCAAGATCATCGCGGGGCGGACGGGGCTGAGCAGAGACGAGGAGCGTGAGGCCGACCGCGTCGCCGGTGTGCTGACCCGGGCGCTGTTGGAATGGGCGGGCCGGCAACGCATCGAGCCGTTCCCACCGGACGGAGATGATCTGGGGACGCGTGCCTGGTACGCCCTCGGATACGTACCCGAGCGAGGCCGCCATGTCTGACCTCGGCTACGTCCTGTGTGCCATCGGGGCATGGATACACGCCCTGGTCAAATACCGCAGCTTGCGGAAAGCTCCCCCCGAACGCAAGGCCCCGATCCGCGCGATCATCGTGGGTTCCGCACTCGGAGGAGCACCTATGCTCCTTGGCGCCACAGTGATCGCGCTGCCCCTCAACCGCGTCACCGGCATCGCGAACCTCACCGTGTTACTTGGCTGGTGCCTGGCGTTGGCGTTCCTCTGTGCCTCTCAGGTCATGCTGCTGTATTGGCACCACTCCGACCGTGCCTGGCCGCAAGCACGCCGCCTCATGATCATTTACGGGCTGGTGATCTGCGGCATGGTGGCGCTGTTCGCGGTGAGCCCTGAGCTCGAGAACCGCCATCGCGGTTTCACCGCCTTGGCCGCAGGTGTGCCCGTGCTCGTCGCGATGCTGGTGCTCTACTTCACCACGTACCTGCTGGGGGCCGCGAACCTCGTGCGCCTGTGCTGGATCTGGGCCTCCGAAATCACCGATCGGATCTGGCTGCGCCGTGGGTTCCGGATCGCCGCGACGGGAATGGTGTTCGCCGCTGCCTACGGCGCCGTGTGCCTCTTCGCCGTCATCGGTGGCCTGGTCAATCCCGCACTACGCCAATGGAGCGTCAATGCCCCAGCGATCGCAGGACTGGGCGTTCCCCTCGTTCTCCTCGGCTACAGCATCCCCCGCTGGGGCCCACCACTGTCCGCCGCATGGACAGCTCTCCGGCAGTTCCGCCGCGGACTGCGCGACTACCGTCGACTTCGCCCACTGTGGCAGGCGCTCGCACCCGTCAACCCCGCGATGATCCACACACCTGATTCCCTCGCCGAGCGCCTCAGCATGGACTTCCGGCTGTTCTGGCGCGTCATCGAGATCAACGACTGGCTGCATCAGCTGCGCACCTACCAGGACCCTGCCGTCGTGGTCGCGATCGAACACCGCGCTCGCGAGACCGGTCACTCCGGAAACGACCTTGCCGCACTCAGCGAAGCCGCTCAGATCAAGGCCGCGCTGGCCAGGAGACAGCGGGGGCAACGCTCAGACGTCGCTATCACCGACGTGGCGGTGGCTGCCGATGCACATCACGCCTTCGCCAGTGAGCGTCGGCGACTGGTCATGATCGCCGACGCATTGACCGATCCGCTCGTCGACGCCACGCTTCGAGACGTCGAGGTGTCCGGCACGGCAACGAGCACATAGCCCACCCTCGAACGTCAGCGCGCGGCAATTCCTACGCAGCGAAGGACGGTTCACATGCACGATGGCCAACCAGTTCACGCTCTCGTCCTCGGCGGCGGCCTTGCCGGAATGCTGGCCGCGTCGGTTCTCGCCCACCACCTCGACACCGTCACCATCGTGGACCGGGACCGCTTTCCCAACGGTCCCAACCAACGCAAGGGAACACCCCACGCCCGCCACACACACGTCCTCGTCGCCGGCGGCGCCCGCGCCCTCGACGAGCTGCTGCCCGGCACCACGCAGACCCTGCTCTCACACGACGCCCAATACGTGGGAATGCCATCACGCCTACTGGCGTTCACCGCACACGGCTGGCTACGGCGATCACCTGAACGGCAGTTCCTCATCAGCTGCAGCCGCGCCCTCCTCGACTGGGTCGTGCGCGAACAAGTCCTGCAACACGAGCGCATCCGCCTCCGCCAGGCCACCGAGGTGGTAGGCCTCACCGGCTCCGCCGAACAGATCACCGGCGCGCGCGTCCGGGACCGGGACACCGGACACACGCACACCGTGCAGGCCGACATCGTCGTCGACACCACCGGGCAACGCTCCCAGACACCCCGCTGGCTGAGCGAACTCGGCTGTTCTCCCGTGCCCGAGGTCCTGGTCGATCCGGACATCTTCTACGCCAGCCGCCGCTACCGCCCACCCGCCGGGACCACCCCCGACTTTCCCGAAATCAACATCCCGGCGGATCCACGCTCGAACGCCGGCCCGCGCGGCGGTGTGCTGGTCCCCATCGAGAACGGCCAGTGGCTCGTCACCCTCGTCGGCCGGCGCGACTGCCGCCCACCCACAGACGACGCCGGCTTCACCGCGTTCGCCCGCACCCTCCGCCACCCGATCATCTCCGACCTCATCGCCACCAGCGAGCCCCTGAGCCACCCGTACGGCTTCCGCATCATCGGTAACCGCCGCCGACGCTACGACCAGATGAACCGCCGACCCGAGGGCCTGCTCGTCCATGGCGACGCCGCGTGCACCGTCAACCCCGTCTACGGACACGGGATGGCCCTCGCCGCCCTCGGCGCACTCGCCATCCGCGACCACATCCGCCGACACGGGATCCAGCGCCAAACACTTCCGCTGCAACGCACGCTCGCGGACACCGCCGACGACGCCTGGGCCATGTCCACAGCACAAGACCTCCGCTACCTCAACACCACAGACCAACGTCCAACACGTGGTGCACGCTTCGTGCGGCGCTACCTCGACAGACTCGCCAAAGCCTCCATCGCCCGCACCGCCATCACCAACGCCCAAATCGACGTCTACACCCTGTCCGCACCACCACGCCGGCTGCTCTCTCCCCGAGTCGTACTCAGCACCCTCCGGGGCACAGGACGCCCGCCACGCGCCACCCCGCCACTCACCGTCGAAGAACAACGCATATTCACGCTTCCAAAGGACTGTAAGACGTTCGGTGCAACTCCCGACCATGGAAGTCCAACCTGAGAACCGCATGACGTCCCGGGCTGTAATGCGAACAAGTTGGTGTTTCCGGTCGTGGTGTCAGTACGTCTCGGGTCTATCCCATGATCGGTGTTTCCGGCGTTGTTGATCAGTAGGTTTCGGCTCCCGGCCAGCGGTCACCGAACGTGATGGCGAAGGCGTTGAT
>NZ_JBHYIQ010000143.1:0-20585 GCF_042739895.1 Amycolatopsis sp. NPDC059021 | reverse complement strand
GTGAAGGGGTCCTTCACAGCGCTCAGCGCCGTCAAGGCCCCCTTCACGGCATCGCACTCCACAATGGACTTAGCCGGGGAAGACCGGTAGCGTGAGGTGGCTGGGGTGGGCGGGGTCGTGGAAGATCTCGAAGCGGCAGGGTTTCCCGGCCACCGCCGAGACGATCGGCTCGCCGGTGCCGTGATTGCGGGCGAACCGGGGGAAGGCCCCGCCCGCGACCTGGACCCGGAGCCGGTGGCCGCGCCGGAACCGGTAGGCGGTGGGCTCGAGCTCGATCGACGCCCGCACCACACCGTCCACATCGGACTCCGGGACACCGGGGCGGAGCCGGAGGATGCCCTCGGTGACGTTGAGCGAAACACCGCGACTGTCCACATCGCACAGTCGCACGTAGACATCGGCGTGGCCGAGGTCGGTGCGCACGTGGATCGTCGCGGACACCTCGCCGATCAGATCGAGATCGGCCGCCAGCGGAGCGCCGGTGAACACGAGCACGTCCGACCGCGCTTCGACGGCCTGGTTGTCCCGCTGTTTGCTCTTCCCCGACAGCAGCGGCCCGCCGACCGACGGCGTCGGATCGGCCGGGTCGTAGGTGAACGTCGCGGGCACCGACTCGCCCGGCACGTCCTCGCCGAGTCCGCCGACGGGCTGGAGGTGGAGTGGTTTCGCGGTGGTTTCCGCCGGCGGCCACTGGTCGAAGTCGAGCCAGCGCCCGGCGCCCTGCAGGTAAATGCGCACCGGGGACCGCCGCAACTCGGCGCGGTCGCCGTGCAGGTGCGCCCGGAGCCACGAAATCTGGTCGAGGATCAGCACTTTGAGCATCCCCGGCTCGCCGTGCGCCCACGGCCCGATGGTGATCCGCGGGTTCCGGCCCGCCGCGGCCAGCGTGCGGAAATCGCGCAGCTGCTCGGCGAGGAACAGGTCGTACCAGCCGGTCACCATGCTCACCGGCGTCCGCAGCCCGGCCACCTCCGCGCGGTGGTCGGCCTTGGCCCAGAACGGATCGCCCGGTTCGGCGTGCGCGGTGACGTCCTGCAGGAACCGCACCGGTTTCCCGATCGCGGCGACGTCGGCGGCGGCGAGCGGCAGGGTCGTCATCGCACGCCGGGTCCGCCGTGCCTGGAACGGGTTGGGCAGCGCGGCGAAGCGGCTTTCCTGCCGTCCGATCAGCGCCGACCACGACACCATGTCGTCGGCGGCGAGCACGCCGCCCGGGTAAAAGGCCGAGACGAATTCGGATGCGGTGACCCCGAGGCACATCGCCTCCAGCGGCGGGTCGAGATAGGGCGCGAGCGCCCACTGCGTGTACCCGAGGTAGCTGGCGCCCGCCATGGCCAGCCTGCCGTCACACCACGGCTGCTCGCGCAGCCACCGCGCCGTGGCGAGGCCGTCCTCCTTCTCCGTGTGGAACGGGCGGAACTCGCCCCCGGAGCCGAAGGTGCCGCGCGTGCTCTGCAGGACGACCTGCAGCCCGTGCCGGGCCAGGGTCTCGCCGAAGAGCTTCCCGATCAGCACGCCCCTGCCGTAGGGGGTGCGGATCAGCACGACCGGCGCCGACGTGGTCCCGGCGGGCGCGTAGCGATCGGCCAGCAGCCGGACGCCGTCGGGCATCGGGATCGACAGCCCCCTGGTCACCACCGGCGGCGGGCCCTCGGCAGCGGGCAGGCCCAGCAGTCGGTCGACAACTCGCTCCAGCACGGATCCGCCTTTCGCCGGGTGATCGCTTCCCCACCCGACGCTACCCGCGGAAGCCGTCCGCGGGCCGCCGTTCACTTCGCGCGATCAGGCGGGCGCGGGCGGCACCAGCCTCGCGACGGTCTCCGGGCGCAGCAGCCGGGCCAGTTCGTCCGCGGGCAGCAGTCCCTTTTCGACGACCAGCTCGGCCACGCCCCGCCCGGAAGCCAGTGCCTCCTTGGCGATCTCGGTCGCCGCCGCGTACCCGATGCTCGGGTTGAGCGCGGTCACCAGCCCGATCGAGTTGTCGACATATCCCCGCATGACGCCGACGTTGGCGGTGATGCCCTCGACGCAGCGCCGCGCCAGCACGAGGCAGCCCGACCGCAGATGCGTGATGCTCTCCGACAACGCGTGCAGGATGATCGGCTCGAACGCGTTGAGCTGCAGCTGACCGGCTTCGGCGGCCATGGTCACCGTGACGTCGTTGCCGATGACCTCGAACGCGATCTGGTTGACCACCTCGGGGATCACCGGGTTGATCTTGCCCGGCATGATCGACGACCCGGCCTGCACCGGCGGCAGATTGATCTCGTTCAGCCCGGCGCGCGGGCCCGAGGACAGCAGCCGGAGATCGTTGCAGCCCTTGGAAAGCTTCACCGCGATCCGCTTGAGCACCCCGGACAGGTGCACGAACGCGCCGCAGTCCTGCGTCGCCTCCACCAGATCCGCCGAGGTCACCAGCGGCAGCCCGGTGATCTCGCGCAGGTGACGGCACGCGGCCCCGGCGTACCCCGGCGCCGCGTTGAGCCCGGTGCCGATCGCGGTCGCGCCGAGGTTGATCTCGTGCAGCAGGGCGACGGCCTCGGTCAGCCGCAGCCGGTCCTCGCCGAGCATCACCGCGTAGGTCCCGAATTCCTGGCCCAGCGTCATCGGCACCGCGTCCTGCAACTGCGTGCGGCCCATTTTGAGCAGGTCGCGGAACTCGGCGGCCTTCGCCGCGTACGCCCGCTCCAGCACGATCATCGCCTCGGAAAGCTCGCGTACCGCGATGATCGTCGCGAGCCGCACCGCGCTCGGGTAGGCGTCGTTGGTGGACTGGCCGAGGTTGACGTGTTCGTTCGGGTGCAGCCGGGCGTAGTCGCCCTTCTCGTGCCCGAGCAGTTCGAGCGCGCGGTTGGCGATCACCTCGTTGGCGTTCATGTTCGTCGACGTACCGGCGCCGCCCTGGACGACGTCGACGACGAATTCGTCGTGCAGCGCACCGGCCCGGATCTCCTTGCAGGCGGCGCAGATCGCCTCGGCGTCCTCGGGCGACAGCAGTCCCAGTTCGGCATTCGCGCGGGCCGCGGCCTCCTTCACCGCGGCCAGTGCCTCGATCAGGTGCGGATACGCCGAGATCGCGGTGCCCGTGATCGGGAAGTTCTCCCTGGCCCGCGCGGTGTGCACGCCCCAGTACGCCCCGGCCGGAACTTCCTTGTCCCCCAGCAGATCGTGCTCGACACGGTAGGTCATGATTCTCCCCCTATGCGGCGCCGGCCGGCTGCCGCGCCAGTGCCCCGGCGACACGCAGGCCGTCGGGTCCGTCCGTCCCCGCGAACGGTTCGAGTGCCGCACTGTCCACACCGGACAGTGCGAGCGCGGCGGCCAGCACCGGCGGCCGGGCCCGGTCGGCGCCGTCGGCGATCTTGATCGCCACCGCCGTCCCGTCCGGCAGCGCCGCGACCTGAACGGACTCGAAACCGTCCTTCGCGATCAGCCCCGGCACCGCGCGCATCAACGCCGTGACGTCCCGCCGCGACCCGCCCACCAGCTCAGGGTGCGCCCGGATGCCGTGCGCGACAAGGGCTTCCGGGGTGCCCGATGGGGCGGTGGCGATCCGCGAAAGCGCGGTCGCCAGTCCTCGCAGCGTCATCGCGAACAGCGGCGCGCCGCAGCCGTCGACGCTCACGTGCGGGATCGGCGCGCCGGTCAGGTCCTCGACGCTGGTGGCGATCGCCAGTTGCAGCGGATGGCCGGGGTCGAGGTAGTCGTGCTCGGTCCAGCCGTACTTGCGGCAGGTCGCGAGCATCGCCGCGTGCTTGCCCGAGCAGTTGTGCGCGAGCCTGCCCGGCACGCGCCCGGCGGCCACCCACTCGTCCCGCTCGACCGGGTCGAACGGGTAGTCCTCCGGGGTACGCAACGCTTCCGGGGTGAGGCCGTGTGCCGCCAGGATCGCGCGCGCGGCGTCGAGGTGGATGCCTTCGCCGGAGTGACTGGCCGCGGCGATCGCGAACCCGGCGGGCGGCAGGCGCAGCCCGAGCCGCGCCATCGCCGCCGCCTGCAGCGGTTTCGCCGTCGAGCGCGGGTACATCACGGCGTCGGGATCGCCCGCGGCGAACAACGTCGAGCCGTCCGCGGCGAGCACCACGACCGAACCGTGGTGGACGCCTTCGACCATGCCGCCGCGCATCAGGTGCACGAGCGGTTCGTGCGCGGGAACCGCGGTTCTCACAGCTTCTCCTCCGCGGCTTCCAGCACGCTCATGTCGATCCGCTTGCGCACGCAGAACCAGCCGATGACCAGCGCGACGAGGATCGCGGGCAGCGCCATCAGCGTGATCCGGCCGGTCTCGTCGAGGCCCATCAGCACCACGACCGCCGCCAGGAACACCAGCGTGACGATCTCGGTGTAGGGCGAGAACGGCAGCCGGTACGACGGCCGCGTCACTTCGCCGCGTTTCGCCTTGCGCACGAACAGAAGATGGCTCAGCACGATGATGGCCCAGGTGCCGAGGATGCCGACCGCGGCGAAGTTCAGCACGATCTCGAACGCGTCCTTCGGCACCAGGTAGTTCAGTCCGACGCCGAGCACGCACACCGCGGCGGTGAGCAGGATCCCGCCGTAGGGGACCTGGTTCCTGTTCATCACGCCGGTGAACTTCGGCGCCGAACCCGCCTTCGACATCGACCGCAGGATCCGGCCGGTGGAGTAGAGGCCGGAGTTGAGGCTGGACATGGCGGCGGTGAGCACGACCAGGTTCATGATGCTGCCCGCCGACGGCACACCCAGATGCGCGAGCACGGTGACGAACGGGCTTTCGTTCTTGCTGTACGAGCTCCACGGCATCAGCATCGCCAGCAGCACGACCGAACCGACGTAGAAGACCGCGATGCGCCACATGATGGAGTTGATCGCCTTCGGCATGATCTTCTGCGGGTTCTCCGTCTCACCCGCCGCGACACCGACCAGCTCGCACGAGGCGTAGGCGAACACGACGCCCTGGACGATCAGCACCATCGGCAGGATCCCGGCGGGGAAGATCCCGCCGTGGTCGGCGATCAGCTGCGGTCCGGGGGCGTGGCCGTCGATCGGGGTCTGCGTCACCAGCAGCACGATGCCGACGATCATGAACGCCACCAGCGCGGCGACCTTGATGATGGCGAACCAGAACTCCATCTCGCCGAACAGCTTCACCGACACCAGGTTCAGCGTCAGCACGACCGCGAGCGCGATCAGCGCGAGCACCCACTGCGGGATCGGCGTGAAGAACGACCAGAAGTGCGCGTAGAGCGCGATCGCGGTGATGTCGGCGATGCCGGTGGTCGACCAGTTCAGGAAGTGCATCCAGCCGGCGACGTACGCGCCCTTCTCGCCCATGAACTCCCGCGCGTAGGAGACGAACGCGCCCGAGGACGGCCGGTACAGGATGAGCTCGCCGAGCGAACGCACCACGAAGAAGGCGAACAGCCCGCACACCGCGTACACGATGGCCAGTGCCGGGCCCGCCTGCGCCAGCCTGCCGCCCGCGCCGAGGAACAGGCCCGTCCCGATCGCGCCGCCGATGGCGATCATGTTGATGTGCCGGGACTTCAGCGATTTGCTGTAGCCCGCGTCGCCGGCGTCGACCGGCGCCGGGGCGGCCTGTTCGGTGGTTTGGAGGGTCTCGCTCACGGTGTCAGTCGTCCTTGTCCGGGGTTTTCGCGTGGCTCGGCCGCACGATGGTGGTCAGGGCGTTTTCGACGTGCTGCAGATGCGCGGTCATCGCGGCCACGGCCGCTTCCTCCGAACCGGCGGCGATCGCCGTGACGATCCGGCGGTGCTCGACGTTCGACTGCGCGCGCCGTCCGCCGAGCTGGTTGAGGAACGACGACTGGCGGGCCAGCGCGTCGCGGATCTCCTCGATGACCTTGCCGAACACCGGGTTCCCCGATGCCTGCGCGATAGTGATGTGGAACAGCGAGTCGAGCGCCACCCAGGCGGTGTTGTCGGTCTCCGCGTCCATGCGGGAGACCAGGTGGCCGAGCAGGTCGAGATCGTCGGAGCCGCGGCGCAGCGCGGCGTACCCGGCGACCGGGATCTCCACGTGGCGGCGCACCTCGAACAGGTCGCGGGCCGAGTACGGCCCGAAGGTCGGGTTCTCCACCGGCCCGTTCGCGGTCACGAACGTGCCCTTGCCGGTGTGCGACATCGTCAGCCCGAGCGCCTGCAACCCGCGCAGTGCCTCCCGGATCACCGAGCGGCTGACCTCGAATTCCTTGCCGAGGCTGGCCTCCGAGGGGAGCTTGTCGCCGACCGCGTAGTCTCCCCGCTCGATGGCACGCCGGAGATGGGCCAGGACGGCTTCCATGGCGCTCACCCGACGCGGACCCTGTCCGGCTGTCTGGCTGTCAGACAGGTTCATGGGCGAGATCGTCGGGTTCGACCGTCTACATTGTCAAGACGACGGCTGGCCGCTCGGCGGGGGCCCGCGTCGGACGGGGCGCTGACCTGCGGTGATCATCGGGAATGTGGGTCAGTTCACGGCCGCGGTGAGGCTCGAAAGCCACTCCGCGAGGTCGGCGTCGACGGTGCTTTCGCCGAACTGGAAGCCGTGCCGGGCGCCGGGATAACGCCGTAGTTCGGTGCGGACGCCGGCATCGCGGGCGCGTCCGGCGAACGCGGTGACGTCGTCGAGCAGGACCTCGTCGGTGCCCACCGCGAGCCACAGCGGCGGCAGGTTTTCCAGCGGCAGGTGCGCGGGGGAGTGCGGCCCGGCCGGGTCGAGTTCGCCGAGGTAGGCCCGGACGGACTCGGCGAGCACGGCCCGGCCGATGATGTCCTTGCTTTCGTTGGTGGTGAAGGACATGCCGGGCAGTGTCAGGTCGGCGACCGGTGAGATCGCCGCGACGCCGAGCGGCACGCGGCCGCCGTCGAGCAGCCGGGGCAGCGCGGACAACACGATCGTGCCGCCCGCCGACTCGCCCAGGAGCGCGAACGGACCGTCGATTTCCCGGCACGCGGCGAGGACGTCCTCGATCTGCGCGGGACAGCGGTGTTCCGGCGCGAGCCGGTAAGCGACCGGGACGACCCGGAGCCCGGACGCGGCCAGCGCGTGGGCCCTGGCCGCGCCGAGTTCCGGGTCGTACGAGGTGAATCCGCCGCCGTGCGCGTACACGACGGTGAGGGGCGCGGTCATGCGCGGGTCAGCGCGACGACCGGGAACGGGCGGCCGGTCTTCGCCTGGTGCTCGGTCAGCCTGCCGAACACGGCCGCCTGCGCGACGAACAGCCGGTCGCGCTCCTCACCGGTGATTTCGGCGGCCCGCGCGGGGAACGTCTCGCCGCCGGCCTCGACGGTGACCTCCGGGTTCGCGCGCAGGTTCCGGTACCAGTCCGGGTGTTCCGGGGCGCCGCCGTTGGCCGCGAACACCACCTGACGCTCCCCGTCGGGCAGGTACAGCAGCGGCGTCAGATGCGGCTGACCGCTGCGTGCACCCGTGGTGGTGAGCAGCAGCATCGGCGGCCCGTCAGCCTGCCCGCCACGCGCGCGGAAGCCGGCGATCACACGCTCGTTCATGGCTCGCAGGTCGATCTTCATCAGTCTCCTTCGCTCGAACTTCAACGGTGTTGAAGTCTGCCGTGCGCACCTCCCCGCGTCAACGTGATTTCCTCCGGCGGCGTGTGCTGAAGGGGGGGTTGGTGGGCGGGGGGGGGGGGGGAAGGACCGAGACGACAAGACCCTGAGAGTGAAGAACCGCGCGCCCCCGACAACACGGGGAGGCTCGGCCGCGACCGTTGAGCCGTGTTTGTGAGCGGCTTGTAGCGCTGCTCTCCCGCCCTCGTCGCCAGCTCGAACCCCCCCCCCCCCTTCAGCAAATCCCGTGAGACGAACGTCCCCTTCAGCCCATGACAACGGGACAGGACGCCGCCGGTGCGTTGACCCCGATCCGGCCGCGTCGGTAGCGTTACCGACCGTCAGGCTGACAACGATGTCAAAGGACGGTCATGACGAACCGGATCCTGCGCGCGTTCCTCACCACGCTCGGCGCCGCGACACTCGCGGCCACCACGATCACCCCGGCGCAAGCCGCCGTCGCGCTGGTCGCCGATCCGGTGTCCTATGTGGACCCGATGATCGGCACCACCAACGCGGGCAACGTGTATCCCGGTGCCACGAAGCCGTTCGGGATGATCGCCTGGAGCCCGGCCACGACCAAGGGCAACCAGGCGGGCAGCGGCGCGGCGGGCGGATACCAGTACGACGTCACGCGGCTGCGCGGGTTCAGCCTGACCCACCTGAACGGCACCGGCTGCACGCCCGGCGCGTCCGGGGACGTGCCGGTCATGCCGTACCCCGGCGAAATCCGGACGTCTCCCTCGGCCGACAGCAAGGACGAGATCTTCGCCAGCGACTTCTCCCACGCCGACGAGACCGCCGAACCCGGCCACTACCGCGTAGGCCTGGCCAACGGCACGAGCGCCGACCTCGCCGTCACCGATCGCGCCGGGCTCGGCCGCTTCACCTTCCCGAAGGGCAAGCCGGCGAACCTGCTGTTCCGCACGTCGAATTCCTTGCCCGGCAGCAAGAACGCCGACATCCGCATCGACGCCGAACACGGCCGGATCACCGGATCGGTCGACTCCGGCGGCTTCTGCGGACGCACCGAGGGCGGCGCCGAGAACCAGCGCTCCTACTACACGCTCTATTTCAGCGTCCAGTTCGACAAGCCGGTCGTCGGCCAGGGCACGTGGGTCGACGGCACACTGCGTCCCGGCACGAGCCGGGCAAGCGGCGGCGAGGGCTTCACCGACGCGGCGCGGCCGGGCCACGGCTCGGGCGGCTACGTCACCTTCGACCCGGCGAAGGGACCGGTCACCGCGAGGATCGGGATTTCCTATGTCAGCGCGGCTAACGCGCAGCGCAACGCCGACGCCGAGATCCCGGCCGGCACCTCCTTCGACGCCGTCCGCGGCGCCGCCCGGCGCGCGTGGCAGGGCGAGCTGTCCCGGATCGTCCTCGGCGGCGGCACGCATTCCCAGCTCACGACCTTCTACACCGCGCTCTACCACGCACTCCAGCAGCCGAGCCTGTTCGACGACGTCACCGGCGAATACCTCGGCAGCGACGGCAAAGTCCACCGGCTCGTGAACGGGCAGCGGGCGCAGTACGGCACGTTCTCCGGCTGGGACGTCTATCGCGCGCAGGTCCAGCTGCTCGCGTTCCTCGACCCGCGCCGTGCGAGCGACTACGCCCAGTCGCTGTACAACTTCGCCGGGCAGAACGGCGGCGAATGGGACCGCTGGCTGCACAACAACGGCCCCACCCACGTGATGAGCGGCGACCCGTCGGCGCCCGCGCTCGCCGGGATGTATGCCTTCGGTGCCAAGGACTTCGACGTGCGCGGTGCCTTCGACTCGCTCGTCAGGGCGGCCACCGTGCCCACCGCGAACGACACACGTGACGCGGGTTGTCCCGTGCAGTGCGTCGGCCAGCGGCCTGGCCTCGGCGAGTATCTGCGCCTGCACTACGCGCCGGACAACGCCTGCCACTGCTGGGGTTCGGCGGCCGAAACACTCGAAGACTCCGTCGCCGACTACGCGCTGTCCGACTGGGCCGCCCGCCTCGGCCGCGCTCCGGAACAGGCGAACTTCCTGGCCCGCTCGGCGTACTGGCGGAACCTGATCAACCCGAAAGCGACCGCCGCGGGCCCGTACCTCCAGGCGCGCCGCGCGGACGGCAGCTGGGTGACGCCGTTCGACCCGGCCTCGGACGCCGGGTTCGTCGAGGGCAGCAGCGCGCAGTACACCTGGATGGCCTCGCACGACGTCCGCGGCCTCGTCGCCGGACTCGGCGGGGACAAGGCCACCCTCGCCCGCCTCGACGGATTCTTCCGTGACAGCGTGGGAAAGTGGGCACTCACCGGCATCGACGACCTGCACTACAACCCGGGCAACGAACCGGACATCAACGCGCCATGGCTGTACGACTATCTCGGCCGTCCGTGGCAGACGCAGGAAACGGTCCGCCAGATCGTGAACACCGTGTACGGCCCCGGCACCGGCGGCCTGCCCGGCAACGACGACCTCGGCACCATGTCGTCCTGGTACGTCTTCGCCGCGCTCGGCATGTTCCCGCAGATCCCGAGCCGCGCGGACCTCGTGCTGGCGAGCCCGTTGTTCCCGAGGGCGATCGTGCACCGCGGCAACGGCGCCACGATCACCGTCGAGGCACCCCGCGCGTCGGCCGGCACGTTCTACGTCCAGGGCGTGCGGGTCAATGGCTCGCCGACGCAGCGGCCGTGGGTGTCGGAGGCGTTCGTGGCGAACGGCGGCACGATCACCTACGACCTGGGCACCCGGCCCAACACCGGCTGGGGGACCGCGCCCGCCGACGCGCCGCCGCAGGCACCGTTGTCCTGACTGTCGGTGTGATGGGGCACACTACGGGGAATGAGCCCCCGCAGCCGTGGCCGTAAACCCAAAAAACAGAAGAAGAACACCAAGGCGCAGCGTTTCCCGCTCACCGTCGTGCCTCCCGCCGGGGAATGCGACTGCCCGGAGTGCACCGGCGAGGACTTCGACCCGGAGAGCCTGATCAAGGGCATGGCCGCGGTCGGCGAGGACATCCGCGCGGAGGAGGACCCGCTCCACGCGGAGGTGACGGGAGCACTCGTCGTGGCCAACAGCCAGTTCGGCGGTGGCACTGTGGAGCTGTTCCTCGACGGCCTCCTGCCGGCGATCGAAGCCGAGGCGTCTCCCGGGGCGTTGGCGCTTCTGCTGGCGGCCGGCTCGGTCGGCGACGGCAGCCTGGGCGCAGCCGCGTCGGCGGCCGCCGCCCGGCTCGTGGGCGCGGGGGTGCCGGAGCCCCGATGGGCGGCCGAACTCGCCGAGCCCGTGACGGTTTCCGGATGCAAGCGGCTCGGCGACACCCTCGGCCTTGCCGCGGTGCTCCTCGGCATCTTCCAGCGTGGTGACCGGTCACACGGCTTGGTGATCCATGTGGACAATGCGGACTGCGGCGCCGCCAGGGACATCCTGGTCCTCGAAAGCCAGGACGTGCCCGGCATGGTCGACAGCATGCGTGAGGATTGCGGCGCGGCAGGGCTCGAGTTCGTCGAGGAGGATCTCGAGCCCGCCGAGTTCCGGAGGCAGGTCGAGATCGCGCTGGACGCGCGGGAAGTCCACGACGGGGACCCGCTGGCCCAGCTCATGCTGGCCGAGGCACTGGAAGAGGACGAGGGGCCCGCCTATCCCGCGAACGCCATGCTGACGCGGGCCAGGCTTCGCGGTCTTCCGGAATCGGACAAGCCCAAGCCGCCGCATCCCGCCGACTGTGGTGACAGCGCGTCGTACCTGACGTCCAGGCCGCCTCTCGATCTCGGCCGGGTGGGGACGGCGGAGCTGCCGCCGAAGCGGAAGAAGTCCGACCCGCCCGCGCCGGTGTATCAGCTCAAGGTGAGCCTGAAGGGCGCGAAACCGCCGATCTGGCGGCGTCTGGAAGTGCGTGCCGACACCACGCTTTCCGTGCTGCACGAGATCCTCCAGGTCGCCTTCGAGTGGGAGCACAGTCACCCGCACGTGTTTCAGACCCCGTACGGCGACTTCGGGATTCCCAACCCGGAACTGGACTTCCGCGACGAAAGCGCGGTCACCCTCGAACAGGCCGCACCCGGGGCGAAGAGCAAGTTCCGCTACCTCTACGACTTCGGTGACCACTGGGAGCACGAGATCCTCGTCGAGAAGGTGCTGGACGCCGACCCGGCGGCGGACTACCCGCGCTGCACCGGCGGCAAGCGCGCCGCCCCGCCGGAGGACTGCGGCGGGATCGGCGGCTACGAGCACCTCGCCGCGACCCTCGCCGACCCGGACGATCCGGACCACGAGTCGCAGCTGGACTGGATGGGTCTCTGCGACGGCGACGAGTTCGAGCCCGAGCATTTCAGCGCCGGCGAGGTGAACGAGGAACTCGGCGAGTTCGGGCTGGTCACACGGTCTTGATCACCCCGCCGTCGACGAGGTAGTCGGTGCCGGTGATGTTCGCCGCGTGCGGTGAGGCCAGGAACGCGACGAGCGCGGCGGTCTCCTCGGGCTCGGCGAGCCGTCCGGTGGTGATGCCCATCCGCCCCGGCAGTTCGGCGAGGAACGTGTCGAGGTCGAGCCCGGCCTCCCGCGCGAGGTCGCCGGCCATGCTCGAGGGATCCGACCAGTTCTGGGTGCGGGTCGGGCCGGGGCTCACGGTCACCGCGCGGACGCCGTGACGGCCGAGCTCCTCGGCGAGTGCCTTGCTGACGTTGGTCAGCGCGGCCTTGGCGGCGCCGTACTCAATCGGGGGATGCGCGAACCGGGCGCCGATCGACGACATCGTGATGATCACACCCCGGCGTTCGACGACGCTCGGCAGGACGGCGCGGGTGACCCGGACCGCGCTGAACAGGTTCAGCTCGAACGTCTCCTGCCAGGCGTCGTCGTCGATGTCGGCGAACCGCTCGTCGTGCCCGATCCCGGAGCGGACCCCGCCGAGGTTGTTGACCAGGATGTCGACGCCGCCTAGCACGTCGAGGGCTCGGGCGCCCAGCGTCCGCGCGCCCTCGCGGGTCGCGAGGTCGGCGGTCACGGCCGTGACGTCCGGGGCGAGCGCGGCCAGCTCGGGCGTGACGGTGCGCGCGGCCGCGACCACGCGCATGCCCTCGGCGGCCAGCGTGCGGACGATGGCGAGCCCGATGCCCTTGCTGCCGCCGGTGACCACCGCGGTCTTCCCGGCCAGGTGCAGGTCCATGATCTCTCCCACTTTCTTGAACTAGAGTTACAAAACTAGGGCGTGCTGAACGACTCCCGGAAGGGAGCCGGTCAGAGAGCGCGAAGCGCCGTTTCGGCGAGGCCGCCGAGCCGCTGGGGATCGGGGTCGGCCTTGGCCAGCACGCGGATCCCGTTGATGGTCGCGAGCAGGAAGGCCGCGAGTGCGCCGGCGTCGAGGTCCGCCGCGATCTCCCCGGCTCGCTGGCCCTCCTTGATCGTGTCGCGGAAGGCCCGCTCCTGCTCGTCGAAGATGCGGCGTACCAGCATGTTCACCGTGTCGTCCCGGTCGGCGAACTCGACGGCGGCGTTGGCGGCGAGGCAGCCGCGGCGCTGATCGTCGGCGAGCGCGGCGTCGACAACCAGCCGCAGCGCTGCCCGGATCCGGGCGCGGGCCGGGCCGGGGGCGTCGAGTGCTTCGAGCAGCCGGGCCGTCTCGGTCTTCCGGTAGTGCCGCAGCGCGCGCTCGTAGAGGCCGTGCTTGCTCTCGAACGCGTTGTAGAGACTGCCGCGCCCGATCCCGAGCGCGTCGACCAGTTGCTGGGGCGTGGTCCCGGCGTACCCGTTCGTCCAGAACACGTCCATCGCCTGGTGTACGGCGGTGTCCGGGTCGAAGGTCTTGGGACGGGCCATGGAGAGCAAGCTAGCCGATACTGGAACTGCAAGTCAAATATTTCCCGGCGGTCCGGGTCCGCATGTCGGATGGGCAACGAGGCCCGCGAGGCGCAGAATGAGGCCCTGCGCGGGCGCTCGGGCGAGGGCATAGGGTGGAGGGCCCGAGCCGCCGCAGATCGCCGGGACCCGTCCGTCTTAGGGGAGGTTTTCGCTGGTGTCGAACGATTCTTTCGTCCACCTGCATGTCCACACCGAGTATTCGATGCTCGATGGTGCGGCGAAGATCGCTCCGTTGTTCGCGGAGGCGGCGCGGTTGGAGATGCCCGCGGTGGGGATGACCGATCACGGGAACATGTATGGCGGGGACGAGTTCTATCAGCAGGCTAAGAAGCACGGCATCAAGCCGATCATCGGCATCGAGGCCTATATCGCGCCGGAGTCGCGGTTTCACAAGAAGCCGGTGTTCTGGGGTCAGGCGAATCAGCGTGGGTCGGATGAGTTCGGTGAGGGCGGTGACGTCTCGGGTGGTGGTGCGTATACGCATATGACGATGCTGGCGCGGAACGCGACGGGGTTGCGGAACCTGTTCAAGCTGTCGTCGCTGGCGTCGATGCAGGGGTATTACCGGAAGCCGCGGATGGATCGTGAGCTGATCTCGGAGAATCATGAGGGGATCGTCGCGACGACGGGGTGCCCGTCGGGTGAGGTGCAGACCCGGTTGCGGCTGGGGCAGCGGCAGGAGGCGATCCAGGCGGCGTCGGATTACAAGGACATCTTCGGCGCGGACAATTTCTTCCTGGAGCTGATGGATCACGGTCTGCCGATCGAGCGGTCGGTGCGTGAGGGGCTGCTGGAGGTGGGCCGGTTGCTGGATCTCAAGCCGCTGGCCACCAACGACTCGCACTACGTGACCAAGGATCAGGCGGACACGCACTCGGCGCTGCTGTGTGTGCAGGCGGGCAAGACGCTGAATGATCCGACGCGGTTCAAGTTCGACGGGGACGGTTACTACCTGAAGTCCGCGGCGGAGATGCGGGAGTACTGGGACAAGGAGGTGCCCGGTGCCGCCGACTCGACTCTGCTGATCGCCGAGAGCGTCGAATCCTATGAAGAGGTCTACGCCCACAAGGACCGCCTGCCGTTCTTCGAGGTCCCCGACGGCTACGACCAGGCCAGCTGGCTGCGTGCCGAGGTCGAGCGGGGCCTGAAGTGGCGCTTCCCGCAGGGCGTGCCGGACCCGTACTACAACGAGCGCATCGAGACCGAGCTCGACGTCATCATCGGCAAGGGCTTCCCCGCGTACTTCCTCATCGTCGCCGACCTCATCAACTACGCGCGCCGGGTGGGCATCCGGGTCGGTCCCGGCCGTGGTTCGGCCGCCGGTTCGCTGGTCGCGTACGTGCTCGGTATCACCAACCTGGACCCGATCCCGCAGAAGCTGCTGTTCGAGCGGTTCCTCAACCCCGAGCGCGTCTCGATGCCCGATATCGACATCGACTTCGACGACCGCCGGCGCGGCGAGATGATCCGGTACGCCACCGACAAGTACGGCGTCGACAAGGTCGCCCAGGTCATCACGTTCGGCACGATTAAGACGAAGGCGGCGATCAAGGACTCCGCCCGCGTCCACTTCGGACAGCCCGGCTACTCGATCGCGGACAAGATCTCCAAGGCGCTGCCGCCGCCGATCATGGCCAAGGACATCCCGCTGTCCGGCATCGTCGACTCCAAGCACGAGCGCTACGGCGAAGCCGCCGAGGTCCGTGCGCTGGTCGAGACCGACGAAGAGTGCAAGACGATCTTCGAGACCGCCCGCGGCCTCGAAGGCCTGATCCGCAACGCCGGCGTGCACGCCTGCGCGGTCATCATGTCCAGCGAGCCGCTGACCAACGCGATCCCGCTGTGGCAGCGCGACGACGGTTCGATCATCACCGGCTGGGACTACCCGTCGTGCGAGGCCATCGGCCTGCTGAAGATGGACTTCCTCGGCCTGCGGAACCTCACCGTCATCGGTGACGCCATCGACAACATCAAGGCCAACCGCGGTATCGACGTCGACCTCGACACCCTCGACGTCACCGACGAGGAAACCTACAAACTGCTGTCCCGCGGTGACACGCTCGGCGTGTTCCAGCTGGACGGCGGGCCCATGCGGGACCTGCTGCGGCGCATGCAGCCGACCCAGTTCGACGACATCGTCGCGGTCGGCGCGCTGTACCGCCCCGGCCCGATGGGCATGAACGCGCACAACGACTACGCCGACCGCAAGAACGGACGGCAGAAGGTCAAGCCCATCCACCCCGAGCTCGACGAGCCCCTGCGGGAGATCCTGGCCGACACCTACGGCCTGATCGTCTACCAGGAGCAGATCATGCACATCGGCCAGAAGGTGGCCGGGTACTCGATGGGCCGTGCGGACGTGCTCCGCCGCGCGATGGGCAAGAAGAAGCAGGAAGTCCTCGAGAAGGAGTTCGAGGGCTTCGAGGCCGGGATGAAGGCGAGCGAGCTGGTCCCCGGCGGGTTCTCCTCCGAGGCCATCAAGGCGCTGTGGGACACGATCCTCCCGTTCGCCGGGTACGCGTTCAACAAGAGCCACGCGGCCGCGTACGGCCTGATCTCGTATTGGACCGCGTACCTCAAGGCGAATTTCACCGCGGAGTACATGGCGGCGTTGCTGACGTCGGTGGGGGACAACAAGGACAAGTCGGCGGTGTATCTGTCGGAGTGCCGCCGGCTGGGGATCAAGGTGCTGCCGCCGGATGTCAACGAGTCGGCCCTGCGGTTCGCGGCCGTCGGGGACGACATCCGGTTCGGGCTGGGTGCCGTCCGCAACGTGGGCGCGAACGTGGTCGAGTCGATCATCAAGACCCGCGAGGAGAAGGGGAAGTACTCCTCCTTCACCGACTTCCTGGACAAATCGGAGCTGGTGGCCTGCAACAAGCGGGTCATCGAGTCGCTGATCAAGGCGGGCGGGTTCGACTCGATGGGCCACACCCGCCTGTCGATGATCCAGGTCCACGAAGACGCCGTCGAAGCCGTCGTCCCCCTCAAACGCCAGGAAGCCATGGGCCAGTTCGACCTCTTCGGGTCGTTCGGGGACGAGTCGGCCGAGGACACCGCGAGCGTGTCGTCCTCGTCGCCGCTGGCGCACCTGAAGTTCGGCGAGGAGGAGTACCCGCGCAAGCAGCTGCTCGCCTACGAGCGGGAGATGCTCGGGCTCTACGTCTCCGCACATCCGCTCGACGGCGCCGAGCGCATCCTGCGCAAGCACGCGCCGAGGCCGATCGCGGCCCTGCTCGCCGACCCGCCGAAGGAAGGCGAGGTGGTGATCTCCGGGCTGATCACCTCGCTGGAGCGCCGGGTCAACAAGAAGGGCGAGCCTTGGGCCATCTGCACGGTCGAGGACATGGACGCCTCGATCGAGGTGCTCTACTTCCCCAAGTCGTACGCGTTGTTCGCCGCCGACCTGATCGAGGACAACGCCGTCCTGGTCAAGGGCAGGGTGAACTGGCGCGAGGACAAGATGTCGGTGTTCGGCGGCGGCCTGGCGACCCTCGACCTGTCCGACATCGCCAACGGCGAGGACGAGCCACCGCTGGTCCTGCTCGCGGCGGCCGAGAAGATCGACCAGTCGGTGGTCAGCGAGCTGAAGTCGACCTTGCTGGCGCACAAGGGCGAAACCCCGGTGCACCTCAAGCTCGTCGGGCAGAAGCAGCAGACGGTGTTCGCGCTCTACGACTACCCGGTCAAGGTCACCTCGATGCTCATCGGTGAGCTGAAGGGGATCCGCGGGATCACCGCGAACAGCTGATGGCGGAGGCTTACGAACCCGATCCGCGACGGTGGAAAGGGCTTGCCGTCACCCTCGCGGCCGGGTTCATGGGCCTGCTCGACGTCAGCATCGTCAACACCGCGCTGCCCTCGATCCAGCGGAACCTGCACGCCTCCAATGGCGCCATCCAGTGGGTGGTCTCCGGTTACGCGCTGACGTTCGGGCTCGTCCTGGTCTCCGGCGGACGGCTCGGCGACGCGCTCGGCCGTCGCCGGATGTTCCTGTTCGCGCTGGCCGCGTTCGTGGCGACCAGCGCGTTCGCCGGGGCGGCGCCCGACGAGACGACGCTGATCGTCGCCCGGCTGTTGCAGGGTTGCGCCGCGGGCATGCTGACCCCGCAGAACAGCGGCATGATCCAGGACCTGTTCCGCGGCGCCGAACGCGGCCGCGCGTTCGGAATGTTCGGCGCGGTGGTCGGGATCTCGACGGCGGTGGGCCCGGTGCTCGGCGGCGTCATCCTCGCGGTCTTCGGCGATCCGGACGGCTGGCGCTGGGTGTTCTACGTCAACGTGCCGATCGGCGTCGTCGCGTTCGGGGCCGCGTTGCGGCTGCTGCCCAAGACGCCGCCACGCAAGGTGCGGCTGCGCACCGAGATCGACGTCGTCGGCATCCTGCTGCTCGCCGTGGCCGTGCTCGGCGTGCTGCTGCCCCTGGTGGAATCCGAGCAGGGTGGGTTGTCCCGGCTGTGGTGGCTGTTCGGTGTCGCGGTGGTGTTCGGCTTCGCGTTCGTCCGCTGGGAACGCACGATGGTCCGCCTCGGCCGGCCGCCGCTGCTCGACATCCGGCTGTTCACCGGCACTCCCGGCTACGCGCCGGGCGCCGCGGTCGGCACCCTCTACTTCTGCGGGTTCGCCGGGATCTGGCTCGTGTTCGCGATGTTCTTCCAGAAGGGGCTCGGCTACACGCCGCTGCAGTCCGGGCTGGCGGTGACGCCGTTCGCGCTCGGTTCGGCGGTGGCCGCCGCCGTGGCGGGAAGGCTGGTCCCGCGCTGGGGACGGCGGCTGACGGTCACCGGACTGACAATGGTCGCGCTCGGCCTGCTCGTCGTGGCGCTGCTCGCCGGGCTGGTACCCGCGTCGGCGGCCGGGATCGCGTTCATCGCGCCACTGCTGTTCGCCGGGGTCGGCGGCGGCATGGTGATCTCGCCGAACACGACGCTGACGCTGGAATGCGTGCCGCCGAGCATGGCGGGCGCGGCCGGGGGAGCGTTGCAGACCGGCCAGCGGATCGGCACCGCGATCGGCACGGCGGTGCTCGCGTCGGTCTTCGAATCCGTGGCAGGGGCGGCGCCGGGCCGGTTCCCGCTCGCGCTGTCCGTCGCGATGTGCTGCGCGGCCGTCGTCACGTGTGCCGCGCTCGTCCTCGCCATCCTCGAACTGCGGACGCGCCGGGCCAGGGCGGTGCTCACCCAAGGTGACAAGGATCGTCGCGACGCGGAAACCTCCGCCGCGGACATCCAGCGCGGCTGAACCGTTCGTGTCCGTACCTCAGCGTGCCTAAACTACTCAGGGCATAAACATACTGCTCCATCCGGGTGACAGCGTCGCGGAACCACTGGCGCTACTCAGAGCAACCGGGTAGACCTAACGGGGCCTTCAGTGCGCCACTTTGATTACCTACAGTGGCAGCCCGATCGGCCTCCTGGGGATGGGGTGACCGGTCTGGGCGACGGGGTGTTCGGGGTGCGAGGGGAATGGACACTGCTGTCACCTTCGGAGAAAGCGCGTCGGCGTCCGCGGGGGACCGTCCGGCGCCAGCTCGGAGGAGCCATCTCGGGTATCGGTGAGCGCGAAGGCATTGGAGCGGGCCCGGGTGAGGGGGAACCGGGCCCGCTCACCTTTTCCCGGTGTCGCGTTCGCTCCGGCGCCCCGGACGTGCTGGGATGGCGGTGTTCGTGATCATGCCGAGCACAGGGAGCGCCGATGTCGGAGGAGTCCGCGCGACCGGGTAACCGGATCAGGGTGTGGTACCGGCCCATGCGGTCGCGGGACAGCGACGAGCACCATCGCGTCGCCACCCCGCTGGAGCTGCTGTTCGACCTCTGTTTCGTGGTCGCGGTCGGCCAGGCGGGCGCGCAGCTGCACCACGCGTTCACCGAGGGACACTTCGGGCACGGGGTACTGAGCTTCGCGCTCGTGTTCTTCGGGATCTGGTGGGCCTGGCTGAACTTCAGCTGGTTCGCGTCGGCGTTCGACACCGACGACGTGCCCTACCGCATCACGACCCTGGTGCAGATCGGCGGCGGCCTGACCGTCGCGGCCGGCGTGGAGAGCGCCTTCGACGGCGACTTCCGGGTGATGGTCATCGGCTACGTGGTCATGCGGCTGGCGCTGGTCACCCAATGGCTGCGGGCCGCCCGGTCCTCGCCCGAGCTCCGGGTCACGGCCCTGTGGTACGCCGCCGGGATCACGATCTGCCAGGTCCTGTGGGTCGTGCGCCTCGCGCTGCCCGACGCGATCGCGTTCCCGGCGTTCTTCGTCATCGTGCTGGCGGAACTGGCCGTGCCGATGCTGGCCGAGAGCCGGGCCGGGACCACGTGGCACCCGCATCACATCGCCGAGCGGTACGGCCTGTTCACCCTGATCGTGCTCGGCGAGACGGTGCTCAGCGCGACGAACGCGATCCGGGAGGGGATCAAGGAGGGGCACGTCGGGAACCTGGTGGGGCTGGCCGTCGCCGGGCTGGTCCTGGTGTTCTCGTTGTGGTGGCTGTACTTCGACCAGCCGGGACACCGCAGGCTGAGCGGGAACCCCGGCATGCTGACGACGATGAGCTGGGGCTACGGCCACTATCTGATCTTCGCCTCGGCGGCCGCGGTCGGCACCGGTCTCGAGGTCGCCGTCGACTACGACACCCATCAGACGCATATCGCCGGACTCGCCGCCGCGCTGGTGACCACCGTGCCGGTCGCGCTGTTCCTGCTCAGCGTCTGGCTGCTGCACATCGGGCCGACCAACGAATGCCGCCCGATCGCCATCGGCTTCCCGGTGGCGGCGGTGCTCGTCCTCGCGGCGTCGTTCACGCCGGCGCCGATCCACGTGACCGCGGTGCTGGCGGCCGCGCTCGTGGCCCTCACCGTCGTGGCGACCCACGGCGAGCCCGAATCGTGACATCGACGCAGGTCAGAGCGTTGGCGCGGCTTTAAGGGACCCCCCTGTTCAGGCCCCTCCGGAGGCGTGTAAAGTTCTTCAAGTCGCCAGGGAGACCGGGCGGCCACCGGGGCCACGAACCAAGCTCCCACGCAAGTGGTAGAGTGGGTGGTCCCAAACCGGAGAGCACATCCAAACCCTTGAGAAGCGCGAGTTTCGCGGGGTACACGGTGCGCCCTCGGGACACAAAGCTTGATGAATATCGCTTGAAGCAATTCAGTGTGTTGCTTGAGAACTCAACAGTGTGCTAGTGAACTAAGCCAGTAGAGCTTATTGTTTGAA
>NZ_JBHYIQ010000142.1:9433-20599 GCF_042739895.1 Amycolatopsis sp. NPDC059021 | reverse complement strand
ATCTCCTCGGCGCGCTTGCGGAACGCGGGACTGTCGGCGCGCTCCTCGACCGTGCACGGCAGTGACCACGGCTGCCTTGGGGCCGGGACGAGCAGGCGCACGGTGATCGACTCGGGGCGCAACCGGCCGATGCGGATCTTGTCCAGCGGCTCGGTGATCACCCCGTGCAAGTCTTACCGGAGAACGATCGTGACGTCCTGAGCCTCAAAGGTGCGCACTGTGCGGCAAGGTCAGGGCCACCCTCACCATGGGACCGAAGCGCGTTTAGCCCGCTAAACGCAGCTCGGCGAGGTCGGTCACGACGATGTCCGGTGGTGCGGTGAGGGGCTCGGCGGAGGCGAGCGCGATGGTGGCGATGCCGGCGGCCCGCGCGGCTTGGAGTTCGGGAGGTGTGCCGCCGATCAGCACGCACTGGCCCGGTGACGCGCCGACCCCGCGCACGGCGGCGTCGACCAGCGCGGTGCCGGGCAGGAGCAGCGCCGGATCGCCGGACGCGCGGGCGCTGATCCGTTTGACGTCGTACTGCAGGTCGTGCAGCGAGAGGTGGCTTCGCACCGCGTCCACCGACTGGTTGCCCACCGCGGTGACGGTGAATCCGCGCCAGGCGAGTTCGCCGATCAGCTCGACGGAGCCGGGCACGGGACCGGCGACGACCAGCGCCTCGAGTTCCAGCCGGGCCAGTTGCCGGTGGACGGCGTCCGCGGTGTTCGGGCCGCAGCTCGCGGCGTAGGACAGCACGGCGAACGGGTCGCCGGTGGCCGCGACGTCGTCCGGCAGGGCGGCGCCGACCAGCGGTTTCAGCCGGTCCGCCGCGGTCCGCGCCCCTGCGGCGTCGAACACCGTGCAGACGACTCCGTCGAAGCCGACGAAGACGTGGTCCCGGCCGGCCAGCAATTCCGTCACCCCCACCATGCCCTCCACCTTGCCACCGAGTGCGTTCAGCGGGCTAAACGCACTCGGTGGCCTGCCTCTACGCACTCGGGGACTTACTCGGAGCGCGCCGGTCTGGTTAGGTCTTGACCATCGGGTGCCCGACCACTGGGGAGTGCCTCCATGCAGTCACGTATGTCGCGCCGGACCGCCGCCGCGATTGCCGCCACCACACTCCTGACCGGGCTGGCCACCGCAGCCCCGGCTCAGGCCGCCCCCGCCGATCAGCAACGCGAGCACGACTTCGCCGCCGCCGCGAACGAGTTCGGCGTGCCGCTCAACGTCCTGCTCGGCGTCTCCTACCTCGAGTCCCGCTGGGACACCAATCACGGAACACCCAGCACCGCGGCGGGCTACGGCCCGATGCACCTCACGGATCTGCGCTCGGCAGGCACCGGCGGCAGCCATCACGACGAGGGCACCGAGGACCCACGCGGGGACGACGCCCGCCCTGCCCGGCGTCCCAGCGCCCCTGCCCCGGCCAGCCCGCAGCCCAGCCTGCAGACCATCGACACCGCGGCGGCGCTCACGCACACCGACCCCGCGACACTGCGCGCCGATCCGGCAGCCAACGTCCGGGGCGGCGCCGCACTGCTCGCCGACTACCAGCGCAAGCTCGGCGTCCGCAGCGACAATCCGGCGGACTGGTACGGCGCGGTCGCGCGCTACAGCGGCGCCGACGGCACGGCCGCCGCGCAGTCGTTCGCCGACGAGGTCTTCGACACCATCGCCGCCGGGACGTCCCGCACCACCGACGACGGCCAGCGCATCAGCCTGGCCGCCACTCCCGGGCTTGCCCCGGCCCGCGGCCAGCTCGGCGCGCTCGGGCTCCGCGCCGACGCACCGCCGGCGCCTGAGTGTCCGAAGCGGGTCGCGTGCGAGTCGGTCCCCGCGCCCTATCAGCAGCTGCCGGGCGGCACCGACTACGGCAACCACGACATCGCCGACC
This sequence comes from Amycolatopsis sp. NPDC059021, assembly GCF_042739895.1. Classification (NCBI taxonomy): domain Bacteria; kingdom Bacillati; phylum Actinomycetota; class Actinomycetes; order Pseudonocardiales; family Pseudonocardiaceae; genus Amycolatopsis; species Amycolatopsis sp. NPDC059021. The sequence goes on along the minus strand of NZ_JBHYIQ010000142.1, from coordinate 18,720 downwards.
GGCCCCACGACCAGAAGATCGACCACATCGTCATCCACGACACCGAGGGCTACTGGGACTCGGTGCTCAAGCTGGCCCAGGACCCGGCCTACGTCAGCTGGCACTACACGATCCGCTCCGCGGACGGCCTGATCGCCCAGCACGTGCCGACCAAGGACGTCGCGTGGCACGCGGGCAACTGGTACGTCAACGCGAAGTCCATCGGCGTCGAGCACGAGGGCTTCGCGGCGAAGGGCACTTGGTACACCGAAGCGATGTACCGCGCGTCGGCGAAGCTGGTCGGCTACCTGGCGCGCAAGTACGACATCCCGCTCGACCGCGCGCACATCATCGGCCACGACAACGTTCCGGGCACGACCCCGGCGACGATCAAGGGCATGCACTGGGACCCGGGCCCGTACTGGGACTGGTCGCACTACTTCGACCTGCTCGGCGCGCCGCTGGACGGCTTCGGCAGGCCGGGCTCGCCGCTGGTCACGATCGTCCCGGACTTCGCCACGAACCAGCCCGCGTTCACCGGCTGTGACGGCGCCGGAAAGCCTTGCCCGGCAAGGGGATCCGAGGCGGTCGTGCTGCACACCGAGCCGAGCGACACCGCGCCGCTGCTGCTCGATGCCGGACTGCACCCCGACGGCTCACCGTCCACAATGGACGTCGCCGACGTCGGGAGCAGGGTGGCGACCGGGCAGCGGTACGTCGTCGCCGAAACCCGCGGCGACTGGACGGCGATCTGGTACCTCGGCCAGAAGGGCTGGTTCCACAACCCGCGCGGCGCGCGCACCGCGAAGCCCGCGTTCGGCTTCGCCGTCACGCCGAAACCCGGGATCGCGTCGGTGCCGGTCTATGGACGGGCCTTCCCGGAAGCCTCGGCCTACCCGTCGAACGTGCCGCCGCAGGAGCTGGTGCCGCTGCCCTACACGTTCGCGGCCGGGCAGCGGTACTCCTCGGGCGGGACGGTCGGGTCCGAGTACTTCTCGGCCACGACCTTCGACCCGGCCCAGCACGTCGTGGTCAAGGGCAAGCTCCGGTACGTCCAGATCCAGTTCGGGCACCGGATCGCCTACGTCAAGGCCGACGACGTGCAGGTCCAGCCGGTCTGGTGAGCCTCGCGCGCTGCGTTTAGCCCGCTAAACGCACTCGGGTCAGCAGGTCGCGGAGGATTTCGGGGGCGTGCGTCCAGAGCAGCGCGCCCCCGATGTCCGGGACGACGTGCCGGGTGGCACCGGGGATCCGCGCGGCCAGGGTGACGCCGTTGTCAGGCGAGTGGCTGGTGTCCAGCTCGCCGTACCAGACGTCGACAGCCGTGGTGATCCGCGTGAGGTCGAACGGCCAGCGCCCCATCGCGAGGACGGTGTCCCGCGCGTACCCGGCGCTCCCCTGCTGGAACGCTTCGGCGAGTGCGCAGCGGTACGCGGCGTCGAACGCCGGAGCGGTGTACACGGCGACGTCGACGTCAGGGCTTGACGCCAGGACGTGGTCTCGCATCGCGTCGGCGCTGAAGCCCGCGAAGAAGGCTTCAGCACTGTCGGGGTCCTCGGCGACCTGACGCACCAAGGCCGCTACCGGATCCGGCAGCAAGCCACGGAACTCGGGCGCCGAGACCTCGTCGGCGGCCGACACCAGCGCGAGGGGACCCGCGACGCCTTCGACTACGCAGGCCAACGCGAACGGCGCGCCCTGGGAGTTCCCGACGATCGCGGGCACGCCGAGCCCCCGATCCGCACACAACGCGCCGATGTCCCGGGCAAAGTCGGCAAAGCCACGTCCGGGGTCCGATGTGGACACTCCGAGCCCAGGCCTGTCGACGGACGCCAGCCGGACGCCGAGTTCGCCGACGACGTCGGCGCCGAAGCCGAGCGAGCGGCTGGTCGCCGCGCCGGGAATGAACAGGACCGGCACGCCGTCGGCCGGGCCCCACTCGGCCCAGCCGAGTACCCGGCCATCCGGCAGCGTCGTTTCGCCGAGGCGAGCGGGAGATTCGACAGCTACGTTCACCCGGCAGATCATCGCCGAGTCCACTCCGGACCGCACGCGGGTTTCAGCTGTCCAGTGCGACCTTCACGCCGGTAGCCTGTTCGGTGTTGCGCCGCGTCTTGGCCCAGCCGTTGCGCCCGCGGATCAGCCGGAACAGCGCGCGCCACGACGTGATGTAGAAGGTGTAGATGTAGGCCGCGTAGGCCAGCCCCATCCCGATGCCGCGCAGGATGTTCTTGCTGCGCAAGCATTTCATCTGGTAGATCGGGCCCCAGACGACGAAGGGCAGCAGCCCGAACGAACCGTAGATCGCGAAGAGGATCCAGGCGCCGCCGGTGAACCACGTCCACACCTGCGCCGGATCGCCCGCGGTGCTGATCAGCAGCAGCGCGAACGGGATCGGGTAGAGCAGCGAGCCGATCAGCTGCATCCACGGCTGCGCCAGGTAGTACATCATCTCCGCGGCGCCGAGGGTGCTGACGTGCGGCGAGTCCCAGATCCGCCGCAGATACCGCGCGCACTGCATGGTGCCCTGCCCCCAGCGCGTGCGCTGCACGAGGAAGCGCCGCAGGCTGTACAGACCTTCCTGCGCCACATGGGAATCCGGGGTGAACCCGGTACACCAGCCCGCGGTGAGCAGGTGCACGCCGAGTTCGAAGTCCTCCAGTAGCGAACCGCGCCACGGCTGCTCGTCCTCGCCGGCGATCGAGTCGAGCGCGCTCAGCCTGGTGAACTGGCCGTTGCCGCCCATCGAGATCGTGCCGGTGAAGCCGCGCGAGGTCTGGATCGCCGCGATCGCGGTGCGGAACTCGAGGTCCTGCAACTGCGCGAGCTTGAGCCCGAACGCGCGGGAGAACCACGTCCGGCCCGGCGGGCGGGTAGTCACGTTGCCCATCCGGACGTCGAGCTGGACGGCGCCGATCGTCTCGTCGCCGAAGAGGTGCCCGGCGGCGCACACCTCGAGGCAGTTCGGGGCGGGACGCCCGTCGGCGTCGACCACGACGACCACGACGTCGTCGCGGCACGCGTCCGGCCCCATCCAGTCGTTGAGCGCCTGATACGCGGCGTTGAGCGCGTCACCCTTCCCGGTGCGCGCCTCCGGCCGCATGCGCGGCACCAGATGCAGGTACGGGTCGTAGGCGCCGTTACGCCGCCAAAGCGCGCGGACGACGCGGGCGGTGCGGTCCTCGGAGTCGTCGTCGACGACCCAGACGTGCGCACGCCGGAACGTCGTCCGCAGGTACCGGACGGTCTCGCGGATGACGGTCTGTTCGTCGCGGCAGGGCACGAAGAAGTGCCACACGAAGTCGTCGGGATCGCCCACCGGTGCCGGTTTGCGCCGCAGGTAGGGCACGACGATCACGACGACGTAGACGATGAACGCCACGCTCATCGTCAGCGCGAACGCCTGGGTGATCGCCAGCAGGACCTTCAGTCCGCCGCCGCTCATGACGCGGCGTCCTTGCTCGCCCGTGTCTTGCGGGTCGCGAGCCACACGAAGAGCACGAGCGACACCGCGCCACCGAGGACGCTGACCATCGAGCCGAGCAGTGTGTGCCCCCAGTAGTAACCCTCGTCGGTGCCGAGTCCGAACACGAGCCAGACGATCGTCAGAATGCGCAGCTGGTTGACAAGAAACACCACAACGGCCGCCAGCAACAGTGACAAAAACAGTCGCCTTGCATTCTGCGGCCGGAAATACAACATGACCGAGGTCACCAACAACAACGGCAGCAAGAGAAAAACCGACGAGCATTCCGGAGTCATTCGTAACCCGAACGGAGTATCACTCGACAACCCAAAGTAGACAGTCTCCCGTGCGCCTACGACATGTACACCCGATGAGGTGATGGCCCGCAGGATCAGGCCTGCCAGCTGTACTTCGATTTCGCGGTACAGCCGCTCGGCCAGTACCAGACCCACCCCTGCCGCCAGCACCACGAGGACCGCGATACGCAGCGGAAACCTTGCGGGACTTGACATGGGAGCGCTCGCTACGGCCACAACGATCCTCTCGCTGTCGATGATTGCCGGACGACTGGACGTTCTCGATGAACCCACGGACCCCGGACCGAGCGTAAGCCATTCCGGCGACCGGAGGCCAGCGGGATCCCCTTCACCGGGGAGTCGACTGGGCCTTTCGGCCTCTTGCGCCGGTAACTTGTTAGACCGAGAGAGTGAACGTTCCACCGACCTGGTGAAAAGCTCAGAAAATCCACCCGAACCGGTGATTCGCCAGTTTCTTCTGTGCCATTTTCGCGGGCCCCGGCGATACAGGGTCCGCGTGCCGAATTCTGGAGGCGGTATTCATCCGCGTAGCGGTGCGCCTTGGGAAGACAATCGGAGGATCAGTTGATGAAGAGGCACCTCATGCGACGAAGCGGTCTGCTCGCCGCGGTGGTGGCGAGCATCGCCCTCGTCGGAGCGGCCCCCGCGTACGCGGCGCCCGGCGACGGCTCCGCGTATGGCGTCAAGGTCGATGTGAAGCTCCTCGGCCTGGACGCGGTGAAGGCGGGGCCGCTGGCCGCCGCGAACACCAACGGTCCCGTCCAGAACAGCCTGGCCAAAGTGGATCTGACCGGAATCCTCACCACCGGCGCGATCAACACCGAAGCGAAGCGGGATGACAACTCCGGCGCGGTGACGGCGAAGGCGAGCACCGCCGACGTCGGCCTGCCGCTGCTGCAGAAGGCGCTCGGCACTGTCGGGGTCAAGGCCGTCGAAGCCGTGTGCACCGCGACGCAGAAGGGTGTCGAGGGCAGCACCACGCTGGTCGGCGCCAACCTGGGCCGCGCGGGCGCCGTCGACTCGAAGCCGGCCGCGAACACCCAGCTCAAGGTCGGCCTCGGCCCGCTCAACGTAGCGACGATCATCCTCAACGAGCAGATCAAGAACCCCGATGGAAGCCTCACCGTGAACGGCCTCCACGTGAAGCTGCTCGGCGAGGGGCTCGACGCGCTCGGCTCCGGTGACGTGATCGTGTCCTCGGCGACCTGCGGCCCGGCCGCGCCGCCGATGCCGCTCGCGTCCGGCGCCGGCCTGTGGATCGGCCTCGGCCTGCTCGGCGCCGTCGCGCTCCCCGCGGGCACCTGGATGATCCGCAAGCGGCGCTCGGCCACCGCGGCCTGACCGGAGTGAAGTGAGGCGGAAATGTACAAGATGCCAGGCGCGGGCGTCGGCGTGGCGGGTGGCGGCGTGGGCACGCTGGCCGCCACCGGCGCCGATATCGGGTGGTGGCTCACCGTCGGCGTGATCCTGGTGGTGCTCGGGATCGTCGCGGTGTACGCCGCGTACCGCCGCAACCGGCGGCTCGCCAGGTCGCAGGCCTGACCGGTACGGCCCAGCAGGCGGACGGCGTATGCCCCTCGTACGCCGTCCGCCCGGCCGGACGCGGGTTTTTCCCGGACACTCGAACTCGAGGGTGTCCCGCAAGGCGCAGGAAGGAGCATCGAATCATGGATGTGATGTTGCTGGCCGGGACGCGCCCGGAAGCGGTCAAACTGGCGCCGCTGGCACTGGCGCTGGACGCGCACCCCGGGCTACGGCCGCTGCTGGTGCACAGCGGCCAGCACGAGGGCATGGTCGAGCAGGCACTGGTGCCGTTCGGTGTCGGTGTCGACGCCTGGCTCGATGTGCCGCCGAGGATCACCGGAAGCCAGGCCGAACTCGTCTCGGGCCTGCTCCCGGCCCTCGACGACGCGCTGCGGCGGTTCGCCCCGGCCGCGCTGGTCGTCCAGGGTGACACGACGACGGGCTTGGCGGGCGCGCTCGCCGCGTTCTGGCGGGGGATCCCGGTCGTCCATCTCGAGGCTGGGCTGCGCACCCACGACCTCGCGGCGCCGTTCCCCGAAGAGGGGACGCGCCAGATGATCGCCCGCATCGCCGCGCTGCATCTGGCACCGACCGTCGGCGCCGCGGCCGCACTGCGCGCGGAAGGCGTTGCGCGGCAACAGATCGCGGTAACCGGAAACACCGTGGTGGATGCCGTGCTCGCCATCGCGGCGCGAGACCTGCCGGCGCGTGACACGGCGCTCGCACTGCTGGAAATCGAGATCGCGGAGGCGGGCGAGCGGCTGGTCCTGGTGACGTCGCACCGCCGGGAATCCTGGGGCGAGCCGCTCGCCCGCACGCTCGCGGCCGTCCGGCTGATGGTCGCCGAGCACCCCGACGTCCAGGTGCTGTTCCCCGTGCACCCGAACCCAGTGGTCCGCGAGCAGGTACGGTCCGAATTGGACAGTCTGCCACGGGTGACGATCACCGAACCGCTGGAGTACCCGGATCTGGTGCGTGCGCTGCGGCTGGCGTCACTGGTGCTCACCGACTCCGGCGGGATCCAGGAGGAGGCGCCCACGTTCGGCACGCCGGTGCTGGTGCTGCGCGAGGTGACCGAACGGAGGGAGGCGGTCGAGGCCGGCTGCGCGTGGCTCGTCGGCACCGACACCGCGCTGATCGCGGACACCGCGGCGCGCCTGCTACGCGGTGACCTCCAGCCCGCACAGGTTGGGAATCCTTATGGTGAAGGCAATGCCGCCGAACTCGCGGTGGCGGCCATCTCCGAACTGCTCGGGCTGACGGACGGCACGGTCACCGATCTCGAGGTCGTTCCCACGCACGGCTGAGCGCGGTGGTTCGGGTGGTCTGAGCGGTCGTGTGCCGTCGGTACGGCCGGGGCGAGTGGTCCGTTCGTGCGGTTCGCGGGGCGAGAACGGGCGGTCACAGGTGTCACACCGGTCCCGTTCGCCACTCCTGGGGAGAGCAAGGGACCTTTGCTATCGCTCTACACGCGGTGTATAGCGACGGCGATGCCACGGAAACTCCGTTCGCGCCAAGAATTCCTTGACAGCGGAATCCGCGGCGACGACGGCGTCAGATCGAGACGACCTCCACCGGCAGCGCCGGATTGGCCGAAAAGTCCAGCGCCGCCACGGGCCGCCGGGCGGCGAGGACATGAGCGCCGAGTGCCGCGATCATGGCGCCGTTGTCCGTGCACAGCCTCGGCCGCGGCACCCGCAGTTCGATCCCGGCCTCGGCGCACCGTTCCGCGGCCAGCGCCGAGAGCCGCGAATTCGCCGCCACACCACCGGAAATCACCAAGGTGCCGATGCCCTGCTCCTTCGCCGCCCGGATCGCCTTCGCGGTGAGCACGTCGGCGACGGCTTCCTGGAACGACGCCGCCACGTCGTTGACGGGGATGTCCTCACCCCGACGTTCAGCGCCCTCGACCCACCTCGCCACCGCGGTTTTGAGGCCGGAGAAGGAAAAGTCGAACTTGGCGTCCCGCGGGCCGGTCATCCCGCGCGGGAACGCGATCGCCCGCGGGTCGCCGTTCTTGGCGGCCTTGTCGATCGGCGGACCACCGGGATAGGGCAGGCCGAGCACGCGGGCGACCTTGTCGTACGCCTCACCCGCCGCGTCGTCCACTGTGGACCCGAGTTCGGTGATCTTCGAGGCGATGTCGTCCACCCGCAGCAGCTGCGTGTGCCCACCGGAAACCAGCAACGCCAAGCACGGCACGGGAAGCGGGCCGTGCTGCAGGGTGTCGACGGCGATGTGCCCGGCAAGGTGGTTCACGCCGTAGAGCGGAACGTTCAGCGCCGTGGCGTATGCCTTCGCCGCGGCGGCACCGACGAGCAGCGCGCCCGCGAGGCCAGGGCCCGCCGTGACGGCGATAGCGTCCACATCGGACAGTGAAAGACCTGCCGTGGCGAAAGCCCGTTCCGCGGTCGGGACCATCGCTTCGAGGTGGGCCCGGCTGGCGACCTCGGGCACCACACCGCCGAAGCGCGCGTGCTGTTCCACACTGGAGGCGACCTCGTCGGCGAGCAGCTCGACGGTGCCGTCGTCGTGCAGCCGGACCAGGCCGACGCCCGTCTCGTCGCAAGAGCTCTCGATGCCCATGATGATGCGCGACATCAGCCCGCCACCTCGTCCACTCGTGTCCGCGCCTGGCGGATCATCGTGTAGGCGTCGGCGCCGGAAGGCCGGTAGTAGCGCTTCCGGATGCCGACCCGTTCGAAACCGTGCCGCTCGTAGAGCGCGATGGCCGCATCGTTGTCCGTGCGGACTTCGAGGAAGACAGGCGCGTCCAGTTCGTCGGCACGCTCCAGCAACGCGCGCAGCAACGCCGTGCCGATGCCCTGCCCCTGGGACTCGGGGACGACACCGATGGTGTGCACGCTCGCCTCGTACTCGCCACGCTTGCGGCCGACGACGGCGAGCCCGGCATACCCGACGAGCTCGTCGGAGTCGTCCGGGCGGGCGGCGAGATAGAAGTTCCCGGCGTCGAGTTCGGCCTGGAACGCCCAGGCACTCCACGGATCGTCACCGGGGAAGAGGATCTTCTCGATCTCCACGCAGCGGGCGATGTCCTTGCGGCGTAACGGTTCGAGCCTCATGGCGCGGTCACTCGCTTGCGACCGGCGGGCTCGGCCGCGTCGGGACGACGCAGATAGAGCGGCGTGAGCGCGGCGGGCGGCTCCCCCGCGAGCAAGCTCTCCCGGGCGGCTTTGACGAGTCCGGCAGGCGACGGGAAACGGGGCCCGATGGGCTGGACGCCGAGTGTGTCGGCGTACAGCGCCGCGCCATCGCCTGCGGCGACCTTCGTGGTGACGTCGAGTTCGGCCGGGCGCTGGACATGCGGACCGTCCGCCCGCGTGCCGTCGGCGTCGTAGCGCGCCCAGTACACCTCGCGGCGGCGGGCGTCGGTGAGTACGAGGAACGGACTGTCCCCGGTGACGTCCGCGGCGATGGCGTCGAGGCTGCACACCGGGTACGCCGGGACGCCGAGCGCATGGGCGAGGGCGGCGGCGGTGGCCATCCCGGCACGCAGGCCGGTGAAGGGGCCGGGGCCGACGCCGCACACGATCGCGTCGAGGTCCTTGAGCGTGATCCCCGCGGCCTCGGCGGCGGCCAGGGCGTGCGGGGTGATCAGCTCGCCGTGGGCCCGCGGATCGATGGTGACCCGCTCGGCGCGAGTGGTCACCTCGGCGTCGTCCGCCGCCGCGTCCACGGCGACGACGCCCGCGGTGACCGCCGGGGTCGAAGTATCGATCGCCAGTACCAACACGGTGTCCCAGCCTACGACCCCCGCCCCGACGTGCAGTTAGCGGGCTAAACGCGGCGCTTAGGCACGCTAACGATCGCGGCGAGCCCGTCGGCCGCAGGTCCAGGCCCGCGACGCCATCAGCCTCCCGACGAGCCCGCCGGAGCGCGGGTTTGGGGGGGAAACCGCGCCGGGGCCGGGGGGGGAACAGGGGGCAGCCGGGGGCCCCGGGTTGGGGGGGCGGGGGGGAGTGGATGCGGGCGGCCGAACC
>NZ_JBHYIQ010000142.1:0-9423 GCF_042739895.1 Amycolatopsis sp. NPDC059021 | reverse complement strand
CGAGCCGGCGCGCCGCGCGCCGGGCGGCCCCCCCCCCCCCCCAGCCCCCCCCCCCCCCCCCCCCCCCCCCCGCCCCGCCTCGCCCCCCCCCCCCCCCCCCCCCCCGGGCCGGGGTGTGAACCAGGTCTCAGCGGGGGCAGCGTTGTGCGGGGTACGGTGCGATTTCGAGGCGTCCGGCAGACAGCGAAGTGCGCAACAGGAGGTCCCGCGGTGCCCGATCGGTTGTTCCCCGCCCTCACGAGCGGCTCCCCCAAGCAGGCCCTCCGCTTCGGAGAGCAGGCGTTGACGTACGACGAACTCGCGGCCGTCGCCGGCGCACTCGCCCGTGACCTGCCGAAGAGCCGTGTGGCCGTCTGGGCGACGCCGAGCCTGCACACCAGCGTCGCGGTCGTCGCCGCCCTGCTCGCCGGGGTACCGGCGGTGCCGATCAACCCCAAGATCGGGGAGCGGGAACTCGCGCACATCGTGTCCGACAGCGAACCCGCGCTGGTCCTCGCCGAGCCGGGCGCCGATCTTCCGGACGGTTTGTCGGCACTGCCGCGCCGGGACATCGACCTCAGCATCCAACCCACGTCGCAGGCACTGCCGGAGGAACCCGGCGCCGAGACACCCGCTCTGATCGTCTACACCTCCGGCACCACGGGCCCGCCCAAGGGCGTCGTCCTTCCGCGCCGCGCGCTCGCCACGACCCTCGACGCGCTCGAGGACGCCTGGCAGTGGACCGCCGACGACGTCCTCGTGCACGCGCTGCCCCTGTTCCACGTGCACGGCCTGATCCTCGGCATGCTCGGGCCGCTTCGGCGTGGCGGGTCCGTACGCCATCTCGGCCGGTTCTCCACTGACGGCGTGGCGCGCGAACTGGGCGACGGCGCGACGATGCTCTTCGGCGTGCCGACGATGTACCACCGCATCGCCGGCGAAGTCGCCGAGAACGAAACGCTCGCGAAGGCGCTACGCGGCGCGCGGCTGCTCGTGTCCGGCTCCGCAGCCCTGCCGGTACACGACCATCAGCGCATCACCGCGGCCACCGGCCAGCAGGTGATCGAGCGCTACGGGATGACCGAGACGCTCATGAACACCAGCGTCCGCGCGGACGGCGAACGCAAGCCGGGCACCGTCGGGGTCCCGCTCGCGGACGTCGAGCTGCGGCTGGTCGGCGAGCACGGGGAGCCGATCGACGAACTCGGCACCGTCGGCGAGATCCAGGTCCGCGGCCCCAACCTGTTCACCGAATACCTGAACCGGCCGGACGCGACGTCGGCCGCGTTCGACGACGGCTGGTTCCGCACCGGCGACATGGCGACGCGCGACGCCGACGGGTACGTCCGGATCGTCGGCCGCAAGGCGACCGACCTGATCAAGAGCGGCGGCTACAAGATCGGCGCCGGTGAGATCGAGAACGCCCTGCTGGAGCATCCACACGTCGCCGAGGCCGCGGTGACCGGCGAACCGGACGACGACCTCGGCGAGCGGATCGTCGCGTGGATCGTGCCGGACGGCGAGCCGCCGACGGCGGCCGAACTGGCCGATCATGTCGCCCGGCTGCTCACTCCCCACAAGCGGCCGCGGGTCGTCCGGTATCTCGACGCGTTGCCACGCAACGACATGGGGAAGGTCATGAAGCGGGCCCTCGGTGGCTAGGCTGCCTGCTCGCGAGATCGTCGACCTGGTTTCGGCCGGTTTCCGCGAGCTAGTGGTCGAGCACACGGCGGAGCCCGAGGACGGGCCCATCGGCTGGCCGGGGTACCGCGATGCGCGCAGCGCCGCCGCCGAACGCAGTGGCGAGTCCGAGTCCGTCGTGTGCGGGACCGCGAAGCTTGGTGGTGCCGAAGCGATGTTGATCGCGTTCGAGTTCGGCTATCTCGGCGGTTCGCTCGGCCAGCGCACCGGCGACCGGATCGAGGCGGCGTTCACGCAGGCCAGGGCACTGCGGCTGCCGGTGGTATCCCTCATCGCGACCGGCGGCAGCCGGATGCAGCAGGGCATGCGGGCACTCACCCAGCTACAGCGGCTCGCACGGGCAGCGGCGCGGGCACGCGCGGAGGGCATTCCGCAGATCTCCGTATTGCGCGATCCGACGACCGGTGGCGGCTGGGCGACGCTCGGCGCAGGCGCCGACGTCGTGCTCGCGCTGCCTGGCTCGCAGGTGGGCTTCGCCGGGTCACGGGTACGGCCCGCCGACGCGCCTCCGGAGGCGTACACGGCTGAGGCGAAGTTCGGCGCGGGCCAGGTGGACCAGATCGTGCCGCCGGAGCAACTGGCCGGCGCACTGGAACGCTGGGTCCGGCTGCTGACCTCGCGCTCGGTTGTCCCTGCTGATCCGCCCGAGGCGTTACGAGCGGTATCGCTGCCGTCGACCGGCTGGGAAGCCGTTCAGGCGGCCCGGGCCGCTTCGCGTCCTCGCGCGGCCGAGTATCTCGACGCCTACTTCGACTGGCGAGAAGAGATCAGCGGAGACCGCTGCGGAGGCGTCGATACCGGGGTGTCATGCGGGTTCGGCTGGCGGGACGGGCGGGCGATCGCGTTCGCCGCACAGTGCGGGACCGCGACGTCCCCGGCCGGATTCCGGACCGCGGCGCGGCTGGTGCGGCTCGCCTCGCGGCTGGGTGTGCCGGTGCTGACGCTGGTGGACACGCCGGGGGCGGCCAACGACGCTGCGGCGGAGCAGGCCGGGGCGGGCGCGGCGATCGCGGAGCTGTTCGAAGCGATCGCGACGGCGATGTCGGGCTCGGGATCCGCGTCCGGGTCTCGGTCCGCCGGCTCGGCGCCCGTGCCCACGCCCGTGACCACGCTCGTGATCGGCGAAGGCGGCTCGGGCGGCGCGCTCGCCTTCGCGGCGCCGGGGTCGACGTGGGTCACGCCCGATGCGTACTTCTCGGTGACGTCCCCCGAGGCCGCGGCGTCGATCCTCAAGCTCCCGGCCTCCGAGGTCCCCGCCCTCGCGGACCGGCTGCGCCTTCGCCCCCAGGACCTCGTCGACCTAGGCGTCGCCCGTGCCGTCGTGGACCCGGCCAAGCGCGTTTAGCGGGCTAAACGCGGTCCTTAGCACCCCTACATAACCCGCTGACCTGCGCGAATGCATTTAGCCCGCTAAACGCGTCGGGCGGAGTCGCACGCGGATCCAGCCCAGACCAACCGACCCCACGAGGCGCACCCCGCCGAATACTTAGCCATGCTCAGCGCCGCGTTTAGCCCGCTAAACGCAGGTCGGCGGCCCGGGTCGACCAGGTGCCGTGAGGTTCCAGCGCGACGATCCGGACGTCGTCCTCGCGACGCTCCAGCCGGACGACGAGGTAGTCCGACGACAGCCGCTCCGCCGACCCCTCGCCCCATTCGACGACGACGGCCGAGCGCTCCAGATCCGCGTCCAGATCCAGATCGTCCAGCTCGGCGAGATCCCCGCCGAGCCGATAGGCGTCGACGTGCACCAGCGGCACGCCGGTGGCCCCAGCGGGATGGACCCGCGCGAGCACGAACGTCGGCGAGCTGACGCGCCCGCCGACGCCGAGCCCGTCGGCGATCCCCCGCGTCAGCGTCGTTTTCCCCGCACCCAACGGCCCGGACAGCAACACCAGGTCACCGGGACGCAGCGAACGGCCGAGCACCCGGCCGAAGGCCATCGTCGAATCAGGAGTCGAGAGTTCGTACTTCACGCGCGCTTCCACCACCAGTTCCGCCCGGAGGACGACTCGCCGTCCGCCCCGGCACACCGTTGCACCAGATCGATCAGATGACTGTCCACCAGTTCCGGCTGCTCCAGCTGCACCATGTGCCCCGCGCCGCGCACCCGCACCAGCTCCGCGTCCGGCAGCTCCCCCGCGATCCGCTCGGCGTGCGAGAACGGCGTGAACTTGTCCGAGTCTCCCCCGATGACCAGCACCTGCGCGTGCTTGAGCCCGGCCAGCGCCGCGTACCGGTTATGACTGCCCAGCGTGTCGACGAAGTTGACCAGCCCTCGCACCGGCGTCACGGCGAGCATTTCGAGCATGAAGTCGACCAGCCGCGACGAGACGTCCCGGCTGCCGAACGCCAGCCGCCGCACCGCCTGGCGCGTCAGCTGACCGCCGGCCGCCCGGACGAACTCGACGAGCCCCGGCTGCCAACCGGCCAACCCGCCGACGCCCTTCGTGAGCGGGTTGTACTTCGACAGCAGCGAGCGCGGCAGCCCACGGGCCCCGACCTCGCCCGCCGCCGTGGCGATGAACGCGACACCACAGACCCGGTCCTCGAACAACTCGGGGAATTCCGCCGCCAGTTCCATGATCACCATGCCGCCCATGGAATGCCCCATCAGCACGATGGGCCCCTCGGGCACCACCGCCCGCAGCACGGCGTCGAGATCCCGCGCCAGCTGCTCGATCGTGCTCGCCGCGGTCGACGCCTCGCCGGACTGTCCGTGCCCGCGATGGTCGTAGTACACCTGCCGCACGCGCGGCAACGTCAGCGACGCCAGATCACGACGCTGGAAATGCCACGACTTCCGCGACAGCGCGAACCCGTGCACGCCGACCACGGTCAGCTCCGGTTTCCCGCCGTCCGCAGGGTCGACCTCCTCCACCGACAACGGCGTTCCGTCCTCGGCCGCGACCGTCGACGTCCGGTCCGGCTTCAGCTCCCCCAACGGCTCGTCCACGAGTGCGTCCTCACTGTGCCGCCGCTGCTGCGCGGCGACCGCGATGGCGGCGGCGGTCCCGGTGGCCACGGCACCGACCCCGCCGGCGATGGCCAGCAGTCGTCGTGAAGGAGTCACGAGCGATCCCCCAGATACCTCCGCCGGACCCGCGGCCGGTACATCGACGTCACGATCTCGTAGTCGATCGTGCCCAGCTTGTCCGCCCATTCCCGCGCTGTCGGCGCTCCGCCCACGCCGGCGCCGAACAGGACGACCTCGGCGCCGACCTCGGGTTCGGCGTCCCCGCAGTCCACCACCAGCTGGTCCATGCACACCCGCCCGGCGACCGGGCGCCGCCGCCCGCCGAGCCAGACGTCCAGGCGACCGGACAACGTCCGCGGTACCCCGTCGGCGTAACCACACGGCACGAGCGCGAGTGTCGTGTCGCGTTCCGCTGTCCAGGTGTGCCCGTACGACACGGACTCGCCCGCCGCGATCCGCTTGGTCAGCACCACCGACGACCGGAACGTCATCACCGGGCGCAGGTTCTCGTCGCCGGGAACCGGGTTCAGCCCGTACACCGCGATCCCCGGGCGCACCAGGTCGAAGTGCAGATCGGGACGGGTCAGCACGGCCGCGGAGTTCGCGATGTGCCGCATCGGATCGAGGCCGGCCGCCCGCGCGACGTCGTAGGCCTCGTCGAAACGCTTGGCTTGCAGGTCGATCGACGCGTGCCCCGGCTCGTCCGCGCAGGCGAGGTGCGACCAGATCCCGACGACCTCGATCAGCGATTCCGCCGCCGCGGCCTCGACCAGCTCCGCCCACAGCGCGGGCGGGCAGCCGTTGCGCGAAAGCCCGGTGTCGATCTTGAGGTGCACGCGAGCGCGGGTACCCACCTGCCGCGCGGCGGCCACGATGCGCCGCAGCTCACCGATCGAACTGGCGGCGAGGTCGATGCCCGCTTCGATGCCGGGGGCGAAGTCGACGTCGGGAACGTCGAGCCAGCTGAACAGCCGCGCGGTGATCCCGGCACGGCGCAGCTCCAGCGCCTCGCCGAGGGAACAGGTGCCGAGCCAGCTCGCGCCCGCCTCGAGCGCGGCGCGCGCGACCGGCAGCGCGCCGTGACCGTACGCGTCGGCCTTCACCACCGCCATCAGCGCCACGCCGGAGGCGCGTTCGGCCAGCAGGGAGACGTTGTGGCGCACGGCGTCGAGGTCGATCACGGCCTCGGCACGCGGGAAACTGGGAGTCATAACGACCCCCAGTTTCCCATGTGTCCAGGTCAGGACAGGCGCGACCCGGTGGTGGCGGAGAACACATGCAGCTCGTCGGGACGGATCCGCAGGTGCAGCGTGTCGCCCATGGCGGGCGGTGTGCGCGGATCCACACGGGCGACCACGTTGGACTTCGTGCCCTCGGCGTCCGATTCGGCGAGCTTGCCGTAGACGTAGGCGTCCGAGCCGAGTTCCTCGACGAGGTCGACCTTGATCGGCAGCGTGCCGTCTGCGGACCCGGTGACTTCCAGCGACTCCGGCCGGAACCCGATCGTGACGGTGTCCCCGTCGGCCGCGGCGATGACGTCGCGGGGCAGCGGCACGCGCGCACCGCCCAGCTCGGCGCCGTCCTGGGTGAGTTTCGCGGTGACGAGGTTCATCGCGGGCGAGCCGATGAAACCGGCGACGAACGCGTTCGCGGGCTTGTCGTAGAGCGCACGCGGGGTGTCGCACTGCTGGAGAAGACCGTCCGAGAGCACCGCGACACGGTCACCCATCGTCATGGCCTCGACCTGGTCGTGCGTGACGTACACCGTGGTGACGCCGAGACGCCGCTGCAGCGCGGCGATCTGGGTCCGGGTCGACACCCGCAGCTTGGCGTCCAAATTGGACAGTGGCTCGTCCATCAGGAACACCTGCGGTTCCCGCACGATCGCCCGGCCCATCGCGACACGCTGCCGCTGGCCGCCGGAAAGCGCCTTCGGCTTGCGGTCGAGGAATTGCTCGATATCCAGCAGCTTCGCCGCGTCGAGAACCTTTTGCTTGATCTCCGACGCGGGGCGCCCGGCGATCTTCAGCGCGAAGCCCATGTTCTGCGCCACCGTCATGTGCGGGTAGAGCGCGTAGTTCTGGAACACCATCGCGATGTCGCGGGAACGCGGTGGCAGCTGGGTTACGTCCCGGTCGCCGATCCACACGGCGCCCTCGTCGATGTCCTCCAGCCCGGCGAGCATGCGCAGGCTCGTCGACTTGCCGCAGCCGGAAGGCCCGACCAGCACGAGGAATTCGCCGTCGGCGATCTCCAGTTCGAGCGCGTCGACGGCGGGCCGCTCGGCGCCGGGGTAACGCCGGGTCGCCTTGTCGTAGGTGATGCTGGCCATCGGTTCAGTCCTCTCCGATTATCGCGGGAATTCCGTGCGCGGCTTCCCGCGCCTCGAGGTGTCGATACTGGATGCGGCGGCCCTCAGCGCGCTGCGCTTCGGTCGGCTCGTCCAGCGCGAGCCGCGTCTTTCCTTGCCAGGTAGGCGGTTCTCCGGTGTTCGCGAGCGCCCACGCCGCCTGCCGCGCGGCGCCGACAGCGACATACTCGGCGACCGGCGGGATGCTCACGGGAACGCCGAACACGATCGGCGCGACCTCGCGCACGGCAGCGGATTGCGCACCACCGCCGATGAGCAGCACGCGACGGACGTCGAGCTCCTGCTCGCGCACCGCGTCCAGTCCCGCCGCGAGCCCGCACAGCATGCCCTCGACCGCCGCGCGCGCGAGGTTCTCCGGAGTCATGTTCGCCCGGGTGAGCCCGCTCAGGGAACCATTGGCGTCCGGGAGGTTCGGCGTGCGTTCACCGTCCAAATAGGGCAGTAACGTCAGCCCTCCCGCACCCGGCTCGGCGGCCAGCGCGAGCCGGTCGAACTCGTCCTGGCCGACACCGAGCATCGCGGCGCTCGCGGTGAGCACCCGAGCGGCGTTGAGCGTGCAGGCGAGCGGCAGGAATTTCCCGGTGGCGTCGGCGAATCCGGCGACCGTGCCGGTGGCGTCCGCCGGCGCGGTAGCCGACCTGCCGAACACGGTGCCGCTGGTACCGAGTGAAACGACGACGTCGCCGGGGCCGAGTTCGAGGGCGAGCGCGGCGGCCATGTTGTCGCCGGTGCCCGCCGAAACGAGCACACCGTCCTCGGTGTGCCCCGCGACTTCGGCTGGGCCGAGAACCGTTGGCAGATCAGGGGTTCGACCGAAGGCGTGCTTGAGGAGATCGGTTCGGTAAGCGCTTTCAGCCGCGGAGTAGTAGCCGGTGCCGGAGGCATCGCCGCGATCGGTCACGGGCGCTCCGCGCTGACCGAGGATGCGCCACGTCAGCCAGTCGTGCGGAAGCAGGACACGGGCGACACGGTCGGCCAACTCGGGTTCGCGCTCGGCCATCCAGCGCAGCTTGGTGATCGTGAAGCTCGCGACCGGGACCAGCCCGACCGCCTGCGCCCAGGATTCCGGCCCGCCGAGTTCGTCGCAGAGGTCGACGGCGGCTTGGGCCGACCGGTTGTCGTTCCACAGCAAGGCAGGACGGACGACGTTCTCCTCTGCGTCGAGAGTGACGAGCCCGTGTTGCTGACCGGCGACCCCGATCGCCTTGACGCCGTCGAGCAAGCCGTGCTTCGCCTGCGTGAACGCGTCCCACCAGGCGGCGGGGTCGACCTCGGTGCCGTCTGGGTGCGCGGCCCGGCCGGTACGGACGACCTCGCCGGTGCGCGCGTCGCACACCACGACCTTGGTGGATTGTGTCGATGAATCGACACCGGCGACCAGCATGTCAGCTGTCATACGGTTGGCCCTCCTCGACGTACTCGACGAGTTCGACGGCAGTGCTCGCGTTCAGCGCGGCCTCGATCTCCTCGGTGGGGGTCGACTCGTCGGTGATGAGCAGGTCGTAGTCGCCGACGACACCGTGCGCGAAGGTCGCGGTGCGGCCGAACTTCGAGTGGTCGACGACGAGGACGTTCCGGTTGCTCGTGCGCAGCGCGGCCTTCTTGAGCTCGGCGTAGTCCTGGTCGGGGTGATACAGCCTGCCGACGGCGACCGCGGAGACCGACGCGAACCCGACGTCGGCGTGGATGCGCTCGAGCAGGGCGAGCACGTCGGGGCCGATGCAGGAGTCGAACTCGTGGTGGAACCGGCCGCCGGCGAGGACGACGTCGACCTTGGGGCCGAGCAGGCGCGCGGCGTGCAGCGAGTTGGTGATGACAGTCAGGCCCTCGACCTCGGCGAGCCTGCGGACCAGCGGGAACAACGTCGTGGAGTCGTCGACGAAGACGGTCTGGCCGGGTTCGACCTGGCGGATGGCGGCGTCGGCGAGTGCCTCTTTCACGGCGAGGTTGACGGTGCCGCGGAAGCGGGCGGCGTTCTCCATCGTGAACGCCGGGTAGGCCTCGACCCGGCCACGGAGCTTGCGGAGCAGGCGGCGGTCGGCGAGGTCGTCGAGGTCGCGGTGCATCGTCATCAGGCTGACGCCGAAGTGCGCGGTGAGGTCGTCGATGCGGGCCTCGCCATGCTCGATGACGTAGTCGAGGATCTCCCTGCGCCGCTGCTCGACGGAGGCGTCCGAGGGCCGGGTCTTAGACACGCCACCCCCAGCTCACGACACCTGTGTCACCGCTCACGCCCCCTTCTTACCAGATTTTCTCCCGCGACTTAACACCCAACGCGATAACTCCCCACCTCTGCCCTCCCGCCCCCTCCCCGCTGCCCCAAGCGGGGGGTTGTCTCGGACTACAGCGCGCCCCCGGCGCGCCGGGCGGCAGGTGGGTGGGCGATCTTCTGCAGAGT
>NZ_JBHYIQ010000141.1:0-20673 GCF_042739895.1 Amycolatopsis sp. NPDC059021 | reverse complement strand
ACTCAGAGTCCCTCAAGGAGGCCCCCACGGAACGTCCTGACCTGCGGAAAAAGAGCAAGGGACCTTTGCTAACGTCCGTTGGTGAGGCAATGATTAGTGCGCTAAGCAACGTTAGTAAAGGTCCCCTGCTCCTGCCCGCGGCAGGGTCAGGCGGATTCGGGGAGGGTGTCTCCGGCGTCGCGGCTGTCGATGTCGCCTGCTTCGCCCGCGCGGGCGGCGCGGCGGCCGAGGACGAAGACGTAGGTCAGGAAGGCGAGTTCGACGACGGCGCCGATGCCGATCCGCGCCCAGGTCGGCAGGCCGGACGGGGTCACGAAGGCCTCGACGATCCCGGACACCAGCAGGACGCAGGCCAGTCCGAGCGCGATGACCACGACAGACCGTCCTTGCCGGGCGAGCGCGGCGGAACGGGAGCGGCGTCCGGGGTCGATGACGGTCCAGCCGAGTTTCAGGCCGGTTCCGGCGGCGATGAAGACGGCGGTCAGTTCGAGCAGGCCGTGCGGGAGGATGAGGCCGAGGAAGATGTCGCCGCGCCCGGCCGCGGCCATCAGCCCGCCGCCGACGCCGACGTTGAGCGTGTTCACCCACAGCGCGCCGATCACCGGCAGGCCGAGCGCGACGCCGAGGAAGAGGCAGGTCGCGGCGACCCACGCGTTGTTGGTCCACACCTTCGCGGCGAACGAGGCGGCGGGGCCGGTGGAGTAGTACGCCTCGTACTGGCCGCCGGGCGCGGTCATCGCCTTGAGTTCCTCCGGGGTGACCAGCGTGGCGCGCACCTGCGCGTCCCCGGCGATCCACACGGCGAGCACGGCGCCGAGCACCGTGCAGACGAGCGCGGCGGGGACCCACCAGCGCCTGCTGAGGTACACGGCGGCGGGGAACCGCTGGGTGAAGAACAGGGCGACTTCGCGCCACGCGGGGTTGTGCGATCCGGCGACGGCCGATCGCGCGCGGGCGACGAGGCCGGAGAGCCGGGCGAGCAGCGCCGGGTCCGGTGCGGATGAGCGGATGATCGACAGGTGGGTGGCCGTGCGCTGGTACAGCGTCACCAGCTCGTCGGCCTCGGCGCCGCTGAGCCGCCCGCGCCGGCGGGTGAGTTCGCCGAGCCGGGTCCATTCGGCGCTGTGCGCGGCGACGAACACGTCGACATCCAACGGGCACCTCCCAGTCCTGGCCCCAGCCTAGGCGGCCGGGGGCGGGGGTCGCACGGGTGGCGGTAATGTCCACTTAGGACGGTCTGCCGGACGGGGGCCGGTCCCGGGACGGCTGCACTAGGCTGGGCGTCGTGGAAGAAGAGTCCGAGCTGGTCACCGGGGAAGCGGTGGTGCTGGACCTGCGCGTGGCGAAGCTGGCCAGCCGCGGCGTGGCCATGCTGCTCGACGTGCTGGTGCAGGCCGCGCTGCTGTTCGGCGCGATCATGCTGGTCGTGTTCGCCCTGCCGGTGGACGACGCGTCGCTCGGTGTCACCCTGATCCTGGTGCTCTTCGTGCTCGTGATGATCGGCTATCCGGTGATCTTCGAGACACTGACCAGGGGCAAGTCGCTCGGGAAGCTGGCGCTGGGGTTGCGGGTGGTGCGGACCGACGGCGGCCCGATCCGGTTCCGGCACGCGCTCACCCGCGCGCTCGCCGGGTTCTTCGTGGACTTCTGGGCGCTCGGTTTCCTCGGCGCCGTCGCGGTGATCGTGTCGCTGACGTCGTCCAACGGGCGCCGGGTCGGCGACTTCCTCGCCGGGACCGTGGTGATCCGCGAGCGTGTCCCGGACACCGGCCAGGCGGCGATCATGATGCCGCCGGGGCTGGAACCGTGGGCGGCGCAGCTGGACCTGAGCAGGCTGCCGGACGAACTGGCGCTGGCGGTCCGGCAGTATCTGGCGCGCTACACCGAACTGCGGCCCGAGGCGGCCGAGGCGCTGGGGTACGGCCTCGCGCAGCAGGTCGCCGAACGCATCGGGACGCCGGTCCCGCCGGGGATGCCGCTCTGGGCGTACCTGTCGGCGGTGCTCGCCGAACGCCGGAACCGCGACCACGCCCGCGCGCTGGCGGCCACGCCGCAACCCGCAACGTCGCACCCCGGCTACGGCCCGGCCTACCCACAGCCGTACCCGGCGCCTCAGACAGCGCAGCCCGGCTATGGCCCGGCGTATCCGGCGCCGCAGCCTTACGGCGCACCGGTGGGCTCGTGGTCCCCGGCCGCTCCGCCGCTTCCCGCGCCGACGCCGGGCGCGTCGGGTGCCGAGCCGCCCACCGCGCCACGGCCCGCGCACCCCGAACCGGCCCAGCCTCCGGTCGAGAACCCCTTCACCCCGCCCAGCTGACGCTTTTCCGTCGGTCCCCTCCCGTACTGTTTCGGGTAGGGGGCCTCAGGGTGTCCTGAATCTTCCGTTCATTCCTTCAGCACTGCAACAGCTGTGTCAGGAGACGTCGCCGGAGGCGGAGTTCCAGGTGTTGCACTGCTGGTTCCGGTTCGTCGTGGCGCCGTGCTGCCACCACGCGATGTTGTGTTTCGCGGTGCCGTGGTCGCGTTTTCCGTTGCGCGAGTAGTCGTCGCCGCGGTTTTGCGCGTTCCAGGCTTCGTTGTAGACGTTCTTGTCGACGGAGCCGCCGGACACCGAGGCCGAGCCGAGGAACATGCCCGAGAAGCACTGCGCCTGCAGCTCCATCCGCCGCGAAAGTTCCAGCCCCGCGGCCGAATCGGCACCCGCGTCGTAGCGTTTGTCGCCGTAGGCCTCGGAAATCCCGGACATCGCCTGCACGTGATGGCCGTATTCGTGCGCCAGGATGGACAGGTACGGCCCGGGATGGTTGCCCCAGGTCTCGATCTCGATGCGGTTCATCGGCATGTAGATCGTGTTGTTCGTCGGGCAGTAGAACGGGGTGACCCCGGTGGACGTTCCGCCGCTCCCGCACGGGGTCGAGGATTCCGAGATCGACGCGGGCACCGAAAGGCGCGGGGTCGCGAACGGGAGGTTGCTCGAGGACAGCGTCTTCGACCACATCGCGTCCATGCAGGCGATGCCGGACTGGAAGAACCGTTGGACGCTGCCCTGGTCGGTCGCCCATCGGCTCAACGAGCACGAGACGTTCGGCAGCCCGTAGTTCGCCTGAGCGAACAGCGGGTTGTCGCCGAGCTTCGCGACCGATCGCGGGCCGGTCTGGGTCGGTGCCGTCGATCGAGTCTCGGTGGTACGCGAGCTGCGCGTTCCGGTGCTGCGGCTGCTGCTCGGCGTGCTTGACGACGTCGTCGAGTACGTCGAAGAGGAGTACGTCGATGTGTAGCTGTAGGACGAGTACGTGCTGGAGTAGCCCGCGTCGGCGACGTGGCGGGTGCTGCCGCCCAGCAGTGCGATCGCGGCGACGAGCCCACCGCCGAGGGCGACGACACCGATGAGGGCGATCGCGACGATCACACCGGTGTTCGACTTCTTCGGCTGGTACGGCGCGTACGCGGGCGCGAAGCGCTGCCCGAAGGGTTGCGGCGCCGGATATCCGGGCCCGTAACCCGGACCGGCGGGCGGCGGGGGAGGCAGCGGACCGGCCGCGGGCGGCGGCATCGGACGTCCGGGCGGGGGCGGCACCGGACGCTGGCCCGGAGGGACCCCAGGACCACCGCCAGGACCGGGACCGCCGGACCCGGGACCACCACCAGGACCAGGGCCACCCGGTCCAGGCGTGCCGCCGAACCCAGGACCACCGGACCCAGGACCGGCACCAGGACCACGACCGCCGGACCCAGGACCGGCGGGTGGCAGCGGACGGGCCCCGGGCGGCGGCAACGGGCGCGCCCCCGGTGGCGGGAGCGGCGGCCTGCCACCCGGCGGGGGCACCGGCCCTCGCCAGGGTCCCTGCGGGCCCGGTGGCTGTGTCATCGTGTGGAACCCCCAGTGCTCATGCTCCGTCAAAAGCGGCGGACCTGCTGAAATCTCGCCGATCCGGGCGTCAGCATAGATCGAGTGCTCTAGGGTGTGGTGCTGTGTTGAGGAATTGGGGTGTGGCGATCACTCTGGCCGCCGGAGTGGCGCTGCTCGGCGCCCTGCCCGCCGCCGCGCAACCGCCGGGCAACGGTCTTTCGGACGTCGACACCTCCGGTCCCTCCGCCGGTCCGTCACTGCCGAACCCGCCCGTCGAACAGCTGCAGAAACCGCAGCTCGCCGGGGGGATCGTGCCCGGTCTGGAGCAGCCGCCGCCCCAGGGCACGAGCGCCGAGGTCGCCCTCAAACTGCTGCGCGACGGCGCCGTGTCGGTCACTGAAAAGGTGACTGTCCCAGGTGGACAGCAGGTCACCTCGCGGGTGCCGCTGCGGGTGTCGGCGAGCGACGATCAGGACCGCGTGTTCGCCGTCCGCGACGTCAAGGCCGAGGGGGCCGCGACCGGCGCTGTCGACGGTGACCAGCTCGTGCTGACCTTCCGCGGCGGCGAGTCCACCGTGAGCTACACAGTGGACGGTGCGATCGCCGACGTCGGCGGCCAGCAGCAGTTCCGCTGGCAGGCCGCGAGCGGCTGGGACGCCCCGGTCGCGCGGATCACCGTCTCCTTCATCGCGCCCGTGCCCCGGCTCTCGCCGATCGACTGCTTCGCCGGCCCGATCGGCTCCAGCCAGCGCTGCACGCTGGCCGAACTCGACCACACCGGCGTCGTGCGGGTCGAGCAGAACGACATCCGGGCGGGTGACCGGGTCGACCTGCTCGTCGGGCTGCCGCCGGGCACCGTGCCGGTCAACGCGAAATTCGCGGACGTCGGCCTGCTCGCCAACGCCTTCGCGCTGACCCCGCTCACCGGCATCGTCTTCGCGCTCCTCGTCCTGCTGCTCATCGCGGGCGCGCTGTACGTCTGGCGGCTGCGCAAGCGCGACGCCGGGGCGCTCGCCGCGGGCACTGGGCCGGTCGAGGTCCTGCTGCGCGACGGCGACCGCGTCTTCTTCGCCTCGCCCGACGGCGTGCTGCCCGGTCAGGTCGGCACGGTGGTGGACGAGACCGTCGACGTCGTCGACATCAGCGCGACGGTCGTCGACCTCGCCGTGCGCAACTACCTGTGGCTGGCCGAGGTGCCCGGACCGAACGGCCCGGACTGGCAGCTGTCGCGCCGCAATCCGCCGGACGAGCACCTGCACGACTTCGAGCGCGCGGTGTACGAGACGTTGCTGCCCGAGGGCACCGACGCGGTACTGCTCTCCCAGCTGCGTTCGCGTGGCGAGCTGGATCTGCGCCGCATCAGCGACGCGATGTACAGCGACGTCGTGTCCAAGCGCTGGTTCTCCCGGCGCCCCGATCTCAGCCGCACGAGGCTGACTTGGCTCGGTGCGGGCGTTTTCGCGCTCGGGCTCGTCGCCACCGCGGTGCTCACCTTCACGCTCGGCCAGGCGCTGATCGGCGTCGCGGTCGCGCTCGCCGGGCTCGCGATCGCCGCGGGCGCGGGGCTGCTGCCCTCGCGGACCGCGCGCGGCCGGGCGCTGGTGGGCCAGGTCCGCGGCCTGCTCGACTACCTGCACACCGCGAAGGCCGAGGACATCCC
Source organism: Amycolatopsis sp. NPDC059021 (assembly GCF_042739895.1). Classification (NCBI taxonomy): domain Bacteria; kingdom Bacillati; phylum Actinomycetota; class Actinomycetes; order Pseudonocardiales; family Pseudonocardiaceae; genus Amycolatopsis; species Amycolatopsis sp. NPDC059021. The sequence continues at coordinate 15,163 of NZ_JBHYIQ010000141.1, read as the reverse complement.
GGCCGCCGACCGCGAAATGGTGTTCTCCCGTTCGCTGCCGTACGCGGTGGTGCTCGGCGACACCGAACGCTGGCTGGGTACGTTCGCCGGGCTCAACCCCGGCGCGGACGGCGCCGCCGGGCTGTACTGGTTCGGCGGCCTGGAATCCGAACGGGATCTGCGCCGCTTCGGCGCGCACTTCCCGTCGTTCCTGACCGCGCTGGACGGGCTGCTCGCCGAATCGGGCCAGTTCCGCGCACCCGCGAGGACGCGCTGAGCCCGTGACCGCCAGGCCCTGCGCGCTCGCGGGGGCAGTCGCGCTGCTGCTCGCGTTCACCCCTGCCGCGTTCGCTCAGGAACAGCCGGATCAGCCGCCCCTGCCCGGATTGCCGCAGAGCGTCGAGATCCAGCTCAAGCTCCAGCGGGACGGTTCGCTGTCGGTCGCCGAGGCCGTCTCGGTGCCGAACGGCGCCACGATGAACCGCCGCGTACCGCTGAAAACGCCCGCCGCGCACCACCGCGACCGCGTCTACGGCGTGCGCGACGTCGTCCTGGAGGGCAGCGGATCCGCGCAGCTCGACGGCGACGTGTTCACCGCGCACCTGACCGAGGGCACCTCGATCCTCCGGTACACAGTGGACGGTGCGGTATCCGCGGACGAGGGCGGCGTCGAGCACGTCACGTGGCCACTGGCCGGCGGGTGGGACACCGAGCTGAAACTGGTCCGCGCTTCCTTTGCCGCGCCCAGGATTCCGACCGCCGTCGACTGCGTCGCCGGGCCGGACGGCACCGGCACGCACTGTGGCGCCGCGCAGATCGACCACGCCGGGCTGACCCGGTTCAGCCAGCAGAACCTTCCTGCCGGGCAACGGATGTCGGCGACGGTGGAGCTGCCGCCGGGCACGGTGCCCGCGAACGCGAAACTCGTGCCGTCGGCGACGATCGGCGGCGCGTTCGTCCGCACGCCACCGGTGACCGCGGCGTGGTGGGGCTTCGCCGCGGCGCTCGCCGTCGCGGCCGTGCTGGTGTGGCTGACGCGCCGTCGCGACGCGCGGCCCGGCGAGCCGCTGCCGGTCGAACTGCTCAGCCCGGACGGCGAGTTCGCTTCGCCGGACGGGGTACTGCCGGGCCACATCGCCACCGTGACCACCGGCCGCGCAGGTCCCGTCGACCTGGCCGCCACCGTGCTCGACCTCGTCGTGCGCAACTACCTGTGGGTGAGCGCCGAGGACACCGATTGGCGGCTCACCCGCCGCAACCCGGCCGACGAGCACCTGACCGTCTTCGAACGTGCGGTGTTCGCCGCGGTGCTGCCGGACGGCGAGGATTCCGTGACGCTGGCCGAGTTGCGCCGCCGCCGCGTCGACATCGGCCAGGTGCGGGACGCGCTTTACGCCGACGTCGTCCGGAATGGCTGGCTCTCCCGGCCTCCTTCTCAGCGACTGGGACGGCTCGGACGGGCGGGGATCCGGGTCGTTTTCTACGGCCTGTTCCTGACCGTGCTGCTCGCGCTCACCGTCGGTTACGCGCAACTCGGGGTGATCGTCGTGCTCGCCGGGGTGTCGGCGGTCGTGGCGTCGGTGCTGCTGCCCGCCCGGCGGACCAGCGGCCGGCTGCTGCGCCGCAGGCTGCTCGGGTTGAGTGAACGGCTCGCGCTGACGAAGCCGAAGTCGCTCGCGAAGCCCGAACGCGAGCTCGTGTTCTCCCGTGGCCTGCCGTACGCGCTCGCTCTGAGCGAACTCGGGGCGTGGACGTCGGTCTTCGCCGAGCTGAAGCATCCGCCGCCGGTCTACTGGTGCGAAGCCGAGGTCCCGATCGGGCGAGCGGGGGAGTTCGCGGCGGCGCTCACCGGGGCGTTCGCCGCGGCCCGGCGGGGCAGGCTGTTCACCGAGGCCGGTTCGCCGGGATAGCCGCGAGCCTTCTGTCGGTCCTTGGCCGTAGGGTGGGGCCATGGCCGATCCCGAGCTTGTCCGCTTCACCATCGACAACGGCTTGCGCGTAGTGCTCGCGCCCGACGCGACCGCGCCCGTTGTCGGCGTCAGCGTGCACTACGACGTGGGCTTCCGCTCCGAACCGGAGGGGCGCACCGGCTTCGCGCACCTGTTCGAACATCTGATGTTCCAGGGCAGCGAGAGCCTGGAGAAGCTCGCGCACTTCCGGCACGTGCAGTCCAGCGGTGGCACCTTCAACGGGTCCACCCACCCGGACTACACCGACTATTACGAGGTGCTGCCCTCGGCCGCGCTGGAGCGCGCGCTGTTCCTCGAAGCCGACCGGATGCGTGCGCCGAAGCTGACCAAGGAGAACCTGGCCAACCAGATCGACGTGGTGAAGGAGGAGATCCGCCTCAATGTGCTGAACCGGCCGTACGGCGGGTTCCCCTGGATCCTCCTCCCGCCGGTGCTGTACTCCACGTTCCCCAACGCGCACAACGGGTACGGCGGGTTCGAGGACCTGGAGCAGGCCACCATCGAGGACTGCGCGGCCTTCTTCGACACCTACTACTCCCCGGCGAACGCGGTGCTCACCGTGGCGGGCGACTTCGAGGTCGCCACCGCCCGCGCACTGATCGAAAAGCACTTCGGCGACGTCCCGCACCGGCCGGCCCCGGTGCGGCCCTCGTTCGCCGAGCCGCTGCCCACCGGCGAGCTGCACGGCGAGCACGTCGACCCGCACGCGCCGCTGCCCGCGCTCGCGATCGGCTACCGGATGCCTGACCCGATCAACGACGTCGAGGGCTACCTGGCCCACCTCGTGCTCGCCGGGCTGCTCACCGACGGCGACGGATCGCGGCTGCAGCAGCGGCTGGTGCACCGGGAGCCGCTGGTCGTCGACATCGGCGCGGGCGCCGGGCTGTTCGGGCCGTTCGAGGCACGGGACCCGGACACGTTCACCATCACGGTGATTCATCCGCACGAGGTCTCCCGGGAGCGGGTGCTCGCGGCGCTCGACGAGGAACTGGAGAAGCTGGCCGCGACACCGCCCGGCGAGCAGGAACTGAAGAAGGTCACCGCGCGCTGGGCGGCGAGCCTGCACTCCGAGCACGACAGGCTGGTGTCCCGCACGCTCGCGCTGGGCTCGTTCGAGCTGCTCTACGGCGACGCTTCGCTGGTGTACCGGCTCGCGGACCAGATGTCCGCGGTCACCGGGGAGGCCGTGTCGGCGGCGGCGAAGGCGCTGCGGCCGGACGCGCGTGCGGTGCTGGTCGTCAAGCCCGCGAACGGCAATGGGGCTAACGGGAATGGGGAGCAGCAGTGAGTTCAGCTACGCATCGCAGCGCCGAGGAGATCGGCCGCACCGCGCTCGGGCCGCGTCCGCTGCCCGCGCTCGGCGCGCAGCGCGCCGCCGCCGATCTGTCCCATGTGGACACCACGCTGGCCAACGGGCTGCGGGTGCTGGCCGTGCGCAAGGCGACCGTGCCGCTGGTGGAGGTCCGGCTGTGGATCCCGTTCGCCGGTGAGGACCGGCTGCACCCGGCGACGGCCGAGGTGCTGGCCGAGACGCTGCTGACCGGCACCGCGCGGCGCGACCGCATCGAGATCGACGCCGAGCTGGCACTGATCGGCGGCGACCTGTCCGCCGGCGTGGACCCGGAACGCCTGGTGGTGTCCGGTTCCGCGCTGTCGTCCGGGCTGCCGACGCTGCTCGACGTGCTGGGCGACGTGCTGACCGGAGCGTCCTATCAGGACAATCAGGTCGAGCGGGAACGCGAGCGGCTGATCGAGCGCATCGCGGTGTCGCGGACCCAGCCGCGCACGATCGCGCGCGAGGCACTGCAGAAGCACCGCTATGGCGACCACCCGGCCACTCGTGAGGTGCCGCAGGCCGAAGACGTCGCGGTCGTCGTGCCCGAGCAGGTGCGCGCGCTGCACACCGCGTCGGTGCTCCCGCGGGGTTCGGTGCTGGTCCTCGTCGGGGACATCGACCCCGAGGGCGTCATCGGTGAGCTGGAGCGGGCCTTCGGTGGCTGGGCTTCGGACCGCTCCGCCGTCCGGCTGCCGGCGCTGCCCGAGCTGACCGGTGGTGACGTGCTGCTGGTGCCGCGTCCCGGCGCGGTCCAGTCGCAGATCCGGCTGTCCGCGCAGGGCCTGCCGCGCACGGACCCGCGCTACGCGGCGCTGCAGCTGGCGAACCTCACGTTCGGCGGCTACTTCTCCTCGCGGCTGGTGGAGAACATCCGTGAGGACAAGGGATACACCTATAGCGCGCACTCCGGTTTCGAGTTCACCGACGGGACAGCGGTGATCAACGTCGACGCGGACACCGCGAGCGACGTCACCGCGGCGGCCCTGCTGGAGACCCGGTACGAGCTGGGCAGGCTCGGCCTGGTGCCGCCGACCGCCGAGGAGTTCGAGTCGGTGCGGCAGTACGCGATCGGCTCGCTGCTGACCTCGACGTCCTCGCAGACCGGGCTCGCCGGGCAGCTGCTCGCGCTGGCCACCACCGGGCTCAGCGCCGAATGGCTGGCCGAACACCCCGCCCGGGTGGCCGCCGTGACCGCCGAGGACGTGGCCGCCGCGGCGCTGGAGTTCTTCGCGCCCAAGCGGTTCACCGGCGTGGTCGTCGGGGACGCCGACCTGCTCGCGCCGAAGCTCACCGCGCTCGGCGACGTCACGGTGGGCGAGTCGGCGTAATGACCGCTCCGTTCCGCCTCGGCTCCTTGCCGACGCTGTCCCGGTCCACTGTGGATCGTCAGGAGTCGTTGCGCACCAACCCGGAGCGTCTGGTCCAGCGGTGGCCGGACGCCCGGGTGGTGCTGCTGGAGGACACCGGTCGCACGCCGGTGCTCGAAGGCAGCAAGACCCTCGCGACCCGCAAGACCCAGGAGTTCGGCACCGAACCACCGCCGGAAGCGGCGTTCCTCGGCGAATGGGAGGGCGTCGACTACTGGTCGATGCCCGGCACCCCGGCCGAGGGCGGCGAGACCGTGCGGATGCAGGGCAGCTGGGGGATCACCGAAGAGGTCCTGCGTGTCGACGGCGAGTTCTGGGTCGATCTGCGGGGCTACGGCGATCTGCTGGACGACACCTCGGCCGGGCTGTTCACCACCGCGCAGGCGCTGCGGAACTGGCGGCGGCAGGCGAAGTTCTGCACCCGCTGCGGCGCGCCGACGGAGCTGATCCAGTTCGGCTGGGCGAGCCGGTGCACGCGGGACGGGCGCGAGGAATACCCGCGTACCGACGCGGCGGTGATCTGCCTGGTGCACGACCAGGAGGGCACGAACGGCGAGCACGTCCTGCTGGCGCGGCAGCCGATCTGGCCGCCGGACCGGTACTCGATCCTCGCCGGGTTCGTCGAGGCGGGGGAGTCGCTGGAGAACTGCGTCGTGCGGGAGATCCGCGAGGAGGTCGGTGTCGAGGTCTCCGACGTGCGCTACCTCGGCAGCCAGCCGTGGCCGTTCCCGCGCTCGATCATGCTCGGCTTCACCGCTCGCGCCGATCGGTCGGCCCCGCTGACCCCGGCCGACGGCGAGATCGAGGAGGCCCTGTGGGTCTCGCGTGCCGAGGTCCGCGCCGCGTTCGCGAACAGCCAGACCCGCAACGCCGCGGCGGTCCCGACTCCGATCGCGGGCGGCAAGGCGCAGCTGATCCTGCCGGGCAACTCGTCGATCGCCCGCGTCATGCTCGCCGCCTGGGCCGAAGCCGACGCCTGACACCTTCCGCGAGTCCCGCACTCGTGCCCGAGTTCCACGTTCGGACGGCCGAGTTCCACGCTCAGGCGCCGTTCGGTGCCCAAGCGCGGTAAGTGCCGAGGCGAGTCGAAACCGGATCGTCCACAGAGGACTTTCGTTCCGTGGGGGCCTCTTTGAGGGACCCAGGGTCCCTCAAAGATATACCAACACAAACTAAAATCATATTTCATTGCGCGCCAATATCACCACATCCCCCACACCCCCCCCCCCCCCCCCCCCCCCCCCCACGGACCTGCACCCAGCGCACCCCCTGTTGCCACCAGCTCAGCTCACCGTGGGCTGGGTCCAGTCGCGGGGAGTCTCACTCACGAGGTGACCCAGGACGGCCGGGCGGGCGGAGCGCGGCTCCCGCGATGTCGCGAACGGCGCGTTCGGGACGTCCAACGCCGCGAACGCGTCGTTCAGGACACCCTGCGAGTTCGGGTCTGGCCGGGAACTCGGCCCCGTGAAAGTGGAACTCGCGCGCTCGAAAGTGGGACTCGGGCGCGTGGGGGTGGGACTCGCGGTGGTGAGCAGCTGACCTGGTGACAGGCGGTGCGGGAAAGTGTCCACCGGGTGAGCCCGGCTCGTGTGCGGGGCACGTAAGCGTTACCTGTCCGTTTCCGGCAGCCGTTGACGGGCTGTGCTCCGGCTCACTACAGTCCCCGGAAACCGTATGTAAAGTATCCTAATTAAGCCCGGGAGGGTGTGCGTTGCGAGCCGGTAGCCCGCGGATGCTGCGCGAGATCAACGATCGCGCCGCCATCGAGGTCCTCCTCCGTGAAGGGCCGCTGACGCGCGCGGAGCTCGAAGTCGCCATCGGGCTGTCCAAGCCCGCCACCGCCCAGCTGATCGCCCGGCTCGAAGCGGAAGGCATCGTCGGCAAGGCCGGGGTGCGGGGCGGCGGGCGTGGGCCGCGGGCGCAGTTGTGGCAGGTCACGGGCAGTCTCGCGTACGTCGCGGCGGTCGATCTCACGCCGAAGGCCGGCGACTTCGTCATCGCGGACGTCGCCGGGCAGGTCCTGGCGGAACTACGCGCACCGCTACCCGCGCACGAGGGCGCGGACATCGTCGGAGAGTTCGGGAAAGCGCTTTCCAAGGCCACGCGGCTCGCCGGGCTCACCCTGCCGGATCTGGCCAACGTCGTCATCGGCGCGCAGGGCGCGTTCGATCCCCGCACCGGTTTCCTTTCGTCCGCACCGCACATCCCCGGCTGGCTCGGGTTCGACGTGCCGGGCAGGCTCAGCGAGCAGCTCGGGGTCGAGGTCACCATCGAGAACGACGTCAACCTGGTCGCGGTCGAAGAAATGACCGCGGGTCGCGCGGCAGGGCTCGACGACTTCGTCATGGTGTGGCTGTCCGAAGGCGTCGGCGGCGCGGTCGTGATCGGACGGCGCCTGCTGCGCGGCGCGACCGGCGGTGGCGGCGAAATCGACTGGATGCGCGTGCCCGATCCCGTCTCGGTCGATACCGGCGAGGAGCGTCCTCGCGCTGGTGCCCGCTTCGGCAACCTCGTCGACTCGCCCGCGGTGGTTCGTCTCGCCTCGGCACACGGCCTCACCGCCGACAGCGGTTGGGAGGCCGTCGCGCTGGCGCGACGCGAAGGCAATGCCGCCGCCGACGCCTTTCTCGACGATTTCGCGCGTCGCGTCGCAGGCGGTGTCGCCAGCCTCGTGGCCGTCGCGGATCCTCAGCTTGTGTTGCTGTGCGGCGAAACCAGCCGCGCCGGCGGCGAGGACTTCGCCGCACGTGTCGCGCTGCGCCTGCACGAACTCGTCCTGCCCCGCACCCCGGTCGGCGTCGCCTCGGTGGCGGGCAACGCCGTGCGTGCCGGGGCGCTGCAATCGGCGCTCGCCATCGCCCGCGAGGACGTCTTCGGCCTCAGCGCCCCCATTCTCCTCGGGCCACGCAGGCCCGGGGGAGGAGCACCCGGTGCGGCCGCGGCGCTCCCGGACACCAGCCCCACCCCGTCCCCTGCCCCGACCGATTGAGGAGGAGGGTCATGTCCCGCACGACCCGAATCGGCAGCACCGCGCGGAAACGCGGCTCGCTGCTGGCCTGTACCGCGGCGGCGCTCGCGCTGCTGACCACCGCTTGTTCCGGGGCCGCGGCCCCGAACGGAGGCGGGCCCGGCCAGGCCGCCGCCGCGCCCGGCAAGGACGACAAGCTCACGCTCACCGTCTACAGCAAGTTCACCTCGCGCGAATACGAGGTGGTCACCAAGGCGCTGAACAAGCTCAAGGCGAAGTACCCGAACATCGAGGTCAAGCACGAGGGCAACCAGGACGACGACAAGATCACGCAGTCGATCCGCGGCGGCAACCCGCCGGACGTCGCGATCTCGTTCTACACCGACAACCTCGGCGCCTGGTGCTCCAACGGCAGTTTCCAGGATCTCAAGCCGTACATCGACCGGGACAAGATCGATCTGAACCAGATCCCGGACGCGGTGCGCAGCTACACCGAGTTCCAGGGCAAGCGGTGCGCGATGCCGATGCTGTCGGACGTCTACGGCTTCTACTACAACAAGGACCTGTTCGCCGCGGCCGGGCTTTCCGCGCCGCCGAAGAACACCACGGAACTGTTCGAGGCCGCCAAGAAACTGACCCAGTTCAACCCGGACGGGTCGATCAAGGTCGCCGGGTTCATCCCGTCGATGCCGTTCTACGCCAACATGGCGCAGTACTGGGCCCCGAACTTCGGCGCGCAGTATCTCGGGCCGGACGGGAAGTCGCATCTGGCCGACAGCCCCGGCTGGAAGGCGATGTTCGAGTTCCAGAAGAAGCTCGTCGACTTCTACGGCGGGCACCAGAAGGTGGAGCAGTTCAAGTCCAGCCTTGGCGACGAGTATTCGGCCGACCACGGTTTCCAGCGCGGCAAGCTCGCGATGATGATCGACGGCGAGTACCGCACCGCGTTCATCAAGGACCAGGCGCCGGACCTCAAGTTCGCCACCGCGCCGCCGCCGGTGCTCGACAGCATCGCCGGCCAGTACGGCGGCGGTTTCACGACCGGCACGATCATCGCGATTCCCAAGGGCGCCAAGAACGCCGGTGCCGCCTGGGAGCTGATCAAGCAGGTCACGCTGGACACCGACACGCTGGTGGATCTGGCGAACGGGCTGAAGAACGTGCCCAGCACCAAGGCTTCGCTGTCCGACCCGAAACTGAACCTCGGCGAGGAGTTCAAGACGTTCCTCGACATGTATGGCAGCGGCAAGCTGGTGCCGAACCCGTCGACGCCGATCGGCGACGCGCATCTCAAGGCCGTCAACGACTTCGCCGAGAAGTGGCAGGCCGGCGCGGTGCCCGATCTGGCCGAGGGACTCAAGAAGGTCGACCAGCAGGTGAACGACGAGCTGGCGCAAAAGGGTTCCGGCGGCTGAGCACGATGACCGCGACGCTTTCCGCATACACGACGGGTTCCTCGTCCGCGCCGGTCCAGGCGCGGGCGAGGGCCCGCCGGGCGCGGCACCGCCGCACGGTGCTGCTGTTCATCGCGCCCGCTTCGCTGGGATTCCTGATCTTCTTCGGGTATCCGCTCATCGCCACGATCTACTATTCCTTCACCAAATACGATCTGATCAATCCGCCGCAGTTCGTCGGATTCGACAACTACATCCGGATGTTCACCAGTGAACAGCTGATCGGCAAGGCCGCGTACAACACGCTGTGGCTGGTCATCGTGCTCACCGTGTGCCGGGTGGTGTTCTCGCTCGGTGTCGCGTCGGTGATCTCGCGGCTCAAGTCCGGTGTCGGCCTGGTCCGGACGCTCTGCTACCTGCCGTCGCTGGCACCGCCCGCCGCGGCGACGCTGGCGTTCGTGTTCCTCTTCAACCCGGAATTCGGGCCGGTGAACCGGTTCCTGCGGCTCGTCGGCATCGACGGCGGGCTGTGGTTCAACGACCCCGCGATGTCGAAACCCGCGCTGACGCTGCTGGCGTTGTGGGGTTCCGGCGAGCTGATGATCATCATCCTGGCGGCGCTGCTGGACGTGCCGCAGGAGCAGTACGAGGCGGCCGAGCTCGACGGCGCCGGACCGATCCGCCGGTTCTGGCACGTCACGCTGCCGTCGATCTCGCCGGTGCTGTTGTTCGGCGTGGTCAACTCGATCATCTACGCGTTGCAGTTCTTCACGCAGGCGATCGTGGCGGGGTCCGCCGCGTCGGGCACGGCCGACGTCGCGGGCAACACCAAGTTCATCGGCGCGCCGCAGAACTCGACGCTGACCTACCCGGTTTGGCTGTACGTCCAGGGTTTCCGGTACTTCAACATGGGGTACGCGGCGGCGATGGCGGTGCTGTTGTTCATCGTCTCGGCCGGGTTCACCTGGCTGCTGGTGCGGCGATTCCGTAAGGGTCAACATCAGGAGGAGGGGGCATGACGGCGATCTCCGAAACGGCGCCCGCCTCGATTCCGCCCCGGGTCCGGGTGAAACGCGACTGGAACAAGAAGCTCTTCTGGATCGCGAATCACGCGCTCGGCATCGCGCTCGCGGTGATCTTCGCGGCGCCGGTGGTGTTCGTCGTGCTCACCGCGGTGATGAAGAGCGACCAGGCGATGTCGTCGAGTCTGTGGCCGACGGAATGGCATTTCGAGAACTTCGTCAAGGTCTTCAAGGAGGCGCCGCTGTTGCAGTACTTCGGCAACAGCCTGCTCTATTCCGGCGTCGCCACGATCGGCGCGCTCGTTTCGGCGATCCCGGCGGCTTACGCGTTGTCGAAACTGCGCTGGCGCGGGCAGAACCTGTTCTTCATGCTGACCGTGGTCGCGATGATGCTGCCGCCGCAGGTCACCATCGTGCCGCTGTACGACCTGTGGGTGCGGCTCGGGCTCACTGGGACCCTCGTTCCGCTGATCGTGCCGTACTTCCTGTTCGACGCGTTCTCGATCTTCCTGCTGCGTCAGTTCTTCGTCACCATTCCGAAGGACTACATCGAAGCGGCGAAGATCGACGGCTGCAACGAGTTCCAGGCGATGATCAAGGTGCTGGTGCCGATGGCGAAGCCGGGGATCGCGGCCACCGCGATGTTCTGCTTCCTGTTCACCTGGAACGACTATTTCGGGCCGTTGCTCTACACCGGTGAGAACAAGGACCATTGGCCGCTCTCACTGGCGATCGCCTCGTTCCGCGGGATGCACCACGTCGAATGGAACCTGACCATGGCGGCGACGGCGCTGATCATGGCGCCGGTGATCGTGCTGTTCGTCTTCGCGCAGAAATCCTTCGTCAAGGGTATTACGTTCACGGGAGTCAAGGGATGAAGCTTGCGGTCGTCGGCGGTGGTTCCACCTATACGCCGGAGCTGATCGACGGGATCGCCGGTCGGCGGTCCACTTTGGACGTCGACGAGATCGTGCTGATCGACCCCGACACCTACCGGGTCGAGGCGGTGGGCGGGTTCAGCCGGCGGCTGCTCGCGCACGCCGGGCACCCGGCGCGGGTGAGCACGACGGGAAACCTGGAAGAAGGTGTCGACGGCGCGTCCGCGGTGCTGATCCAGCTGCGGGTCGGCGGCCAGCGCGCGCGACGGAACGATGAGACGTTCCCGCACGCGTGCGGCTGCGTCGGCCAGGAAACCACGGGTGCGGGCGGGCTGGCGAAGGCGCTGCGGACCGTGCCGGTGGTGCTCGACATCGCCGAGCGGGTCCGCAAGGTGGCGGGCGAGGACGCCTGGATCGTCAACTTCACCAATCCGGTCGGGATCGTGACCCGCGCGCTGCTCAACGAAGGGCACCGCGCGGTCGGGCTGTGCAACGTCGCGATCCACCTGCAGCGGACCTTCGCGAAGCTGCTGGGCGCGGGCACCGACGACGTCCGCCTTGTCCACACCGGACTCAACCACCTGAGCTGGGAACGCGGCGTCCTCGTCGACGGCGTCGACCGGTTGCCAGAGCTGCTGGGTGAGCACGCGGATTTCCTGTCGGAGCACGTCAGTGCGCCGGCCGAGTGGATGCGGCGGATGAACGTCGTGCCGTCGTACTACCTGAAGTACTACTACGGACACGACGAGCAGGTGGCCAAGCAGCGCACGGAGCGGCCTCGCGCCGAGGTCGTCAGCGATGTCGAGGAGGAGTTGCTGAAGGTTTACCTCGACGAGGAGCAGGTGACGAAGCCGGAGCAGCTGGAAAAGCGGGGCGGTGCCTACTATTCCGAGGCCGCGGTGCAGCTCGTGCACGCGCTGACCGCGGGCGGGCCCGCGGAGGAACACGTCGTGAACGTCCGCAACGAAGGCACGTTCTCGTTCCTGCCGGACGACGCGGTGATCGAGGTTTCGTCCACTGTGGACGTCAACGGGCCGAAGCCGATCGCGCAGGCGCCGGTGGAGCAGCGGTTCGCCGGGCTGATGGCGGGGGTGACGGCGTATGAGTACCTGGCGCTGGAAGCGGCGCTGAAGGGCGGCCGTGACCGGGTGGCGGACGCGCTGCTGGCGCATCCGCTCGTCGGCCAGTACACGAAGGCCGATCAGCTCGCCGACTCGCTGGTGCGGATCAATCGTGAGTTCCTGCCCTGGGCCCACGCATGACGACGGTGGGCGTCGCCGAGGTGATCGTCGCGATCGACGGGGGGAACAGCAAGACCGAGGTGCTGGTGATTTCCCGGGACGGTGTCGTGCTCGGGAAATCACGCGGGCCCGGTGCTTCGCCGCAGAACGTCGGTGTCGATGGTTGTGTTGCGGCGCTCGAGGATCTCGTCGTCGAGGCGTTGGGTTCCGCGGAGCGTCCGGCGGCGAAGCCGTTCGCCGTGCACACCTCGGCCTACCTCGCCGGGCTGGACTTCCCGCGCGAGGAGGAAGCACTGCACGCGGCGTTGTCCGCGCGCGGCTGGAGCGACACGCTGACCGTCGGCAACGACTCGCTCGCGTTGCTGCGCGCGGGAAGCGAGGACGGCACCGGGGTCGCGATCGTCTGCGGCGCCGGGATCAACGGCGCCGGTGTCGGGCCGGACGGCCGGGTTTACCGTTTTCCGGCGCTGGGCAAGGTTTCCGGCGACTGGGGCGGCGGCTACCGGCTCGGCGAGGAGGCGCTGTGGTGGGCGGTGCGCGCGGAGGACGGGCGCGGCCCCGGGACAGCGCTGCAGGACGCCGTCACCCGGTACTTCGGGGCCGAGACGCTGCTGGAAGTGGTGCAGGGCCTGCATTTCAAGGAGATCCCGGCGGACTCGATCCACGGGCTGTGCCCGCTGCTGTTCGAGGTCGCGGCGAAGGGGGACGAAGTCGCCCACGACGTCGTCGCCCGGTTCGTCGACGAGGTCACGGTGATGGTCGCGGTGATCCTGCGGCAGCTGGAGCTGACGATGTCGGCGCCGGAGGTGGTGCTCGGCGGCGGTGTGCTCACCGGGGTCGGCGCGGAGGTGATCGCGGAGATCGAGCGGCGGTGCCTGAAGGTGGCACCGAAGGCCGTGGTCCGGGTCGTCGACGTCAACCCGGTGGTGGGCGCGGCCTTGTTCGGGCTGGACACGCTGGGCGCGCCGGCGTCGGCGAAGGCGGCGTTGAAAGCGGCTACGCAGCGGGCGTGAGCTGAAGGGGACTTTCGTCGCATGAGATGCGAGGAAAGTCCCCTTCAGCTCGTCTTACGAGAGGAAAGTCCCCTTCAGCTCGCGAGCGTGTCGCCGGTTTCCAGCAGCGTCTTGAGGTCCGACAGGATCCAGTTCCAGCCGCCGCCGGCGTTCTGGCCCTCCGGCGCGTTGATGTCCTCGGCCGCGCCGCTGACCATCGCGGCGGTGCCCGGAGCGCCGGTCACGTCGTGGGTGACGGTGAGGCGCGTTCCCGCGGTCTTGGTCTCTTCGATGTCGTAGGTGAGCTTCGTGTACGGCTCGTCGGCGAACTCGGGGGCCATCACCAGCTTCCAGGTGAGGACGAGCTTGCGCGGCGGGTCGGCCTCGATGACCTCGCCGTCGACCATGTCCCCGGTGACCCCGTAGCCCTTGAGTTCCTCGGTGGGGTGTACCGCGAACTTGCCGCCGGGCTTGAGGTCGTAGTCGGCGAGGCCGGTGTACCCGTACTTCGCGGTCCACTCCGGTTTCGTGATGGCGTCCCAGATCGCCTGCGGGGTGGCTCTGATGTAGACGCGGTAGACCTGCGTGTCGGTCATGGGTCGTTGCCTTCCAGTTCGTCTTTGAGATCGAGCAGCGCCGTCACGTGGCGCTCGGTGTATTTGTCGATCCAGCGGTCGTGGATCTGCCGGATCGGGACCGGGTTGAGGAAGTGCTTCTTCTCCCGGCCTTCCTTGCGCGTGACGACGAGACCGGCCTCCTCGAGCAGTTTCAGGTGCTTCATGACGCCGAAGCGGGTCATGTCCACTTCGGACTCCAGCTCGGTGAGCGTGCGGCCGTCACGCGCGTGGAGCTGGTCGAGCAGGAAGCGCCTGGTCGGATCCGCCAGTGCTTTGAACACCAGGTCGTCGTCGGGCACGCGACCAGAATAGGTGACCAAAAGGTCACATGTCAATCGGAGGGTGGCGGGCTCGGTCCGGCCCTGGTCACCGGGCGAGTAGCCTTTTCGGGCACGGGGACATTTCGATGGCTGGGACTTCATCGCAGGGGGGCCATGTGAGCGCGGCACGCGCGATCGGCTTGGTGCTGGGGGTGGCCGCGGACGGGGTGCTCGGCGACGCGCGGCGCAGACCGCCGGTGGTGGCTTTCCGCCGGGTCGCGGGCTCTTCCCCGGCACGGGGTGCCGGGGTGGCCGCCGCCTGTGTCGCGCTGGGCGTACTGGCCGAGCGCGCCGGCCGCCGTCGTCCGGTACTGCAGGCGGCGACGACCGCGGTCGCGACCTGGGCCGTCGTCGGGGCGGCGGGACTCGCGACGCAGGGCGCCGAACTGGCCCGCGACCTGGAGGAAGGCCGGCTCGATCCGGCGCGGCGCGCGCTGTCCGAACTGGACCCCCGGGTGACCGACGGGCTCACGCCGGTCGCGCTGTCGCGTGCTTCGGTGGAGACGGTCGCGGAGAACACGTCCGACGTCGTGGTCGCGCCCCTGGTGTGGGGCGCGGTCGCCGGGGTGCCCGGCCTGGTGGGCTCGCGGGCGATCAGCCTGCTGCGGCAGTGGTCGCGGGGCCGCCGGTCATGGGTGATCGAGCGGGCGGACGAACTGGCCCACCTCGTCCCGACGCGGATCGCCGCCGGGCTGACGGTGCTGGCGGCGCCGGTGGTCGGTGGCTCCGCGGGCGGCGCGTGGCGGGCGTGGCGGCGCGACACGATCGCGCATCCCAGCCCGAACGCGGGCCGGGTCGAGGCGGCGTTCGCGGGCGCGCTGGAGATCCGGGTCGGCGGGCGGACCGTGTACCCGCACGGCGTCGAGGAGCTTCCGGTGCTGGGGATCGGGCGCAATCCGGACGCCGGGCACGTGACGCGCGCGGTGGAACTGTCCCGCGTCGTGGGCTGGCTGGCCGGGGCGACGTCGGTGGTCGCCGCCGCGCTGCTCGGCCTCTGGCGCCGCTCCCGCTGATCGATTCGGCTTCCCGAGGAGACCATGCCGTTAAGGCCACCTTACGGGCGTCTGACACCCGTAAGG
>NZ_JBHYIQ010000140.1:0-21072 GCF_042739895.1 Amycolatopsis sp. NPDC059021 | reverse complement strand
ACAGCCTCCTTCACGGCGCTCAACGCCGGTAAGGAGGCCTTCACGGACGCGCGGGTCAGGTGTAGGAGGCGGCGAGTTCGACCAGGGTGCGGGCGGCGAAGCCGGTGGCGCCGGGGACGACGTCGTCGTAGGTCTTGTCCGCCCGCGCGGGGCCCGCGATGTCCAGGTGCGCCCACGGCAGGCCGCCGGTGAACTCGCGCAGGAACAGCGCCGCGGTGATCCCACCGGGACCGCCCGGTGCCTGGCGTACGTCGCCCAGTTCGCCGCGGATCAGCTCGGCGTAGTCCTCGGTCAGCGGCATCCGCCACCACGCCTCGCCGACCCGTGCACCGGCCGAGACGACCCGCGTGGCCAGCTCGTCGGACGACGAGAACAGCCCGCCCGTCCGCAGGCCGAGCGACACCTTCATCGCGCCGGTCAGCGTCGCGACGTCGACGACGGCGTCCGGTTTGAAGCGCTTGATCCCGTACGCCAACGCGTCGGCCAGCACCATCCGCCCCTCGGCGTCGGTGTTGCCGACCTCGGTCGTCTTCCCGCCGTAGTGCCGGACGATGTCGCCCGGCCGGTACGACGAGCCCGAGACGTGGTTCTCCGCGGAAGGCACCAGCGCGGTGACCCGGACCGGGAGACGCCGCGCCGCGATCGCCCGCGCGGCGGCGATGACCGCGCCGCCCCCGGCCATGTCGGTACGCATCAGGTGCATCCCGTCCGCCGGCTTGATCGACAGCCCGCCGGTGTCGAACGTGATGCCCTTCCCGACCAGCAGCAGATGCGCCGACGCGCCACGCGGCCGGTACTCCAGCTCGATCAGCCGCGGCGGGCTCGCCGAACCGCCGCCGACCGCGAGCACCCCGCCGAAGCCCTGTTCCGCCAGCCACTTCTCGTCGCGGACCACGACCGAAAGCCCTTGCTCCGCGCCGGCGACCCTGGCCGCGGTATCGGCCAGCCAAGCCGGGTTCTTCACGTTCGACGGCGTGTTCGCCAGGTCCCGCGCGAGCGCCGACGCGGCGGCGAGGTCGCGTACCCGCTCCACCAGTTCCGTGTATGCCGGAACGGCCCGCTCGTGCCGGGTGAGGATGCGGAAGGACCGCACCGACGGTTTCGGGTCCTCGGCCGTCACGGAGAACCGGTAGCCACCGAGCAGCAGACCCATCGCGAGCGCTTCGACGTGCTCGCCCGACGCCTCCTCGGGCAGCTCGACCTGCACCGCGCGAAACGCTTTCTCGCCGCTCTCGATGTCCGCGGCCAGCGCGGCGTCGGCGGCACGTACCAGCGCGGCGCCCGCCTTGCGGTACTGCTTCGGCTCGCCGTCGCCGACGCCGGCGACCCAGCGCGGGCCGGAACCGGGCACTTCCCGCACCTCGCCCGCCTTGCCGGTCACCCGCAGGCCGCCGAACTCCGGCGCCTGATCCTCCTCCCCCGGCGCCGTGATCAGCAGCACCGCCGGGGTGCCGCGCCGGAGGCCATCCGAGACCTCGATCTCGGGCAGCTTCGTCGGAACAGGGGGTAGCGGGTTACGCACAGTGAGCGACCTCCGGGTGCAGAGGAACCACGACCCCGGCCTCCGTGGGAGACCGGGGTACGTCGGACGGACGGGATTTCGGAGCGAACTAGCCAGTGACCTCCTGCAATGCGGCGCCGAGGTCCTTCGCTTCCTCCGCGGAGAGTTCGACGACGAGGCGCCCACCACCCTCGAGCGGTACGCGCATCACGAGGCCCCGCCCCTCCTTAGTCACTTCGAGGGGACCATCTCCGGTCCGGGGCTTCATGGCCGCCATAGCGTGCTCCCTCCGTCTCAACCGGCGCGCCCGGGTCGCGCTCGTGAAAGCCAGCCGGGTCTGTTGTCCATTGTCCCTCATCAGCGGGCGGGCGCGAACGCGGACCGATCTTTTGCGGGGAGCATCGGTGCTGGTATGCCGCCCACGGGACTGAAAGACTCCCCCTGACCGCTTTCGCCGAAGGAGTTTCCGTGACCACATCCGAGGTTCTGCTGACCGCCGACGCCGACGGCGTGCGGACCCTGACCCTGAACCGGCCGCAGGCGTACAACTCGCTGACCGTCGAGCTCAAGGAGACGCTGCTCGCCGCCCTGCGCGAGGCTGCGGCGGACCCCGCCGTCCGCGCCGTCGTGCTCACCGGCTCGGGCAAAGCGTTCTGCGCCGGGCAGGACCTGAAGGAGCACGTCGGGTTGCTCCAAGCGGGCGACCCCGCCCCGTTACGGACCGTGAAGGACCACTACAACCCGATCGTCCGCGCGATCGTCGACATGCCGAAGCCCGTCATCGCCGCGGTCAACGGCACCGCAGCGGGCGCGGGCGCCGCGTTCGCCTACGCCGCGGACCTCCGGATCGCCGCCGCCTCGTCGTCGTTCCTGATGGCCTTCGCCAACGTCGGCCTCGGCCCGGACTCGGGCGCGTCGTGGACGCTGCAGCGGCTCATCGGCTACGGCCGCGCCGCCGAGCTGATGCTCCTCGCCCGCACCGTCGACGCCGCCGAGGCGCTGAGCCTCGGCCTGGTCGGCGAGGTCGTCCCGGACGACGAACTGGCCGCGCGCGCCCAGGCCGTCGCCGCGAAGCTGGCCGCCGGGCCGACCGTGGCCTACGCGAAGATCAAGAACGTGCTCACCGTCGCCGCGGAGTCCACTCTCGACGAAGCACTGGCCGCCGAGGACGCCGCGCAGTCCGCGCTCGGCTCCACCGCCGACCACACCGAAGCCGTCGAGGCCTTCGTCGCCAAGCGCCGCCCCAACTTCCAGGGCAAGTGAGCTGAAGGGGACTTTCGTCGCATGCGATGCGAGGAAAGTCCCCTTCAGTGCGTCCTA
Organism: Amycolatopsis sp. NPDC059021; assembly: GCF_042739895.1. Classification (NCBI taxonomy): domain Bacteria; kingdom Bacillati; phylum Actinomycetota; class Actinomycetes; order Pseudonocardiales; family Pseudonocardiaceae; genus Amycolatopsis; species Amycolatopsis sp. NPDC059021. The sequence goes on along the minus strand of NZ_JBHYIQ010000140.1, from coordinate 18,251 downwards.
CGAGAGGAAAGTCCCCTTCAGCTCGCGCGGAAGCAGCCCTTGACGTGGTCGTCGACCATGCCGGTGGCCTGCATCAGCGCATAGCAGGTCGTCGGGCCGAGGAACGCGAAGCCGCGCTTCTTCAGCTCCTTCGCCATCGCCTTCGACTCCTCGGTGATCGCCGGAACGTCCGCCATCGTGCGCGGACGCCGGTGTTTCGCCGGCGCGAAGGACCACAGCAGATCGTCCAGCGGCTCGTCGAGCGCGGCGATCGCCCGCGCGTTCGTGATCGCGGCCTGGATCTTCGCCCGGTTCCGCACGATCGACGCGTCCTGCATCAGCCGCTCGACGTCGTCGTCGGTGAAGCGAGCCACCGCCGACGGCTTGAACCGCTTGAACGCCTTCCGGAACGCCTCCCGCTTGCGCAGGATCGTGATCCACGAAAGCCCCGACTGGAACGATTCGAGGCACAGCCGCTCGTACAGCGCGTCCTGCCCGCGCAACGGCACGCCCCACTCGGTGTCGTGGTATTCGGCGTAGTCCGGCGCCGAATTCCCCCACGAACACCGCGCGACGCCGTCAGTACCCACCAGCGAACTCATCGATCCCCCACCGAATAATCCTCCGCGAACCGCGCGAACCGGCGCAGCGACTGCTGCACCCCCAGCGCGAAAGCCGGGCGCACCACCGGCCAGCCGAGCCTGCCCACCAGCCCGAACGGCAGCCGCAGGTGCTCGGCCCAGACGAACGTCGAGCGGTTCGCGCCCTTCGCGACCACCTGGAACACACCGGTGCCCTGCACCAGCGAACCCAGATGCCGCACCGAACACCGTACCGGCGGCTCCCAGCCGGTGATCTCCATGGTGTCGGTGAAGCCGATCCCGGCGATCCCGGTGAACGCCGCCAGCTTCGTCCCGACACTGCGGCCGTTGCCCTCGACGACCTTGACGCTCGTGCCCAGCATCCATTCGCCCTGGCGGGCCCAGTCGGTCAGCGCGAGCCAGGTGGTGCCCGCGGACGCGCCGACGTCGACCGACAGCACCAGGTCGGTCACTGGGCGCCCTCGTGCGGGGAAGACACCGCCGGCGCCGACTCCTCCCGCGCGGCCTCGAGCTGTGCCACCCGCGCCCGCAGTTCGTCCAGTTCCGTGCCGAGTCTGCGCATCACCCAGTCCACTTCGGACATCTTGTAGCCACGCAGCACGAGCTGGAAGCGCACGTCCCCGACGTCGGCGCCGGTGATGTCCTCGGCGGGCAGCCGGGTCGGCGAGCTGCCCGGCGGCAGCGGCGCCAGCTCCTCACCCCGTCCGAACACGACGGCGGCGAGCAGGAACACCACGGCAGCCACCAGCAGCATGACTACGAGGTAGATCAGCGCGGTCGTCACGCCACGATCGTGGCACACCCGCCCCAGGAACGTCGCGCGAGCACGACAAGACGCACGCTCAGCACCACCCAGGCCAGCATCAGCAACCCGCACGGCACGGACAGGAACAGCCTGCTGGCGTCCACGATGCCGGTCGCGGCGATCAGCAACGCGACGGAGAGCATGTTGAACTCGACGGCCACGACGATCAGCCGCGCCGACATCCGCACCAGCCTGCTGCCGTCCATCTTCCGGGAATGCCACCGCATCCCGGCCAGCACCCCGAGCCCGAGCACCGGCACGACGAACACCGCGCCGTGCGTGAAGTGGGCGACGAAGCCGTACCAGGACGGGGTCGGCGTATCCAGCTTCGTCCAGTCCCCGAACGTCAGGATGCGGGCCATGTCCCAGGCCAGCTGCATGAGCGGGACGCCGATGATGAGCTGCCACAGCGTGCGGATGCCCCGCTGCATCCCGAGCTCGGCCTGGTACTCGCGGGCGACGACGCGGACAGGGCCGAACTCGGCGACGGCGCGATGTTCGGCCTCGGTGGCCTCCCAGCCACCGTCGCGGTAGGCCTCGGCGGCGTCGTGCAGCCCGTCACGCGCCTCCGCCAGCAGATCCGCCTTCGCTGAGGCGGGCCCGGACAGCGTCCGGTCCAGCTCCGTGAGGTACCCCTCGATGTCCCGCGGGACAACCTCCGTCACGCCCATGCGCCGCCTCCCAGCACTCCCCCGATGACCGTCGTGAACTCGTGCCATTCGGCACGTTCGGCGGCCAATGCCTGCTGCCCGGAGCGGGTGAGGCGGTAGGTGCGGCGCTTGCGGCCGGACACGACGTCCCACTCGCTGGCCAGATAGCCGGCCCGCTCCAGCCGCCGCAGCGCCGGATACACGGTGCCGGTGGGCAGATCGAGCGCGCCCTCGCTGCGCAGCTGCAGGGCTTCGATGATCGCGTACCCGTGCAGCCTCCGGCCGTCGAGCACGGCCAGCAACAGCGCGTCGAGGTGACCTCGCAAGCTATCCGCCTTCATACCTAGGCAGTCTACTCATACCGACCCGGAGAGCGTATTCGCCGGACTCACCGGGCACACCAGGGAAAATCCCCCATCTCGACCCTGAAACATGCATTTGCCCGCTACATGTAGCCGAGCTACGTATATAGTCCGGCGGCATGGACGCACTTCCGATCGCGAGACTCCAGTTCGCGACGACGACCTCCTTCCACTTCCTGTTCGTGCTGCTCACCTTGGGCCTGGTGACCCTGGTCGCACTGATGCAGACCTGGGCGAGCATCAGCGGGAAGCCCGGACTGCTGCGCATGACCCGCTTCTGGGGAAAGCTCTACGTGATCAACTACGCGCTCGGCATCGCGACCGGGATCGTGATGGAATTCCAGTTCGGACTGACCTGGACCGGGTTGTCCCGGATCGCGGGAGACGTCTTCGGCGCCCCGCTCGCGATCGAAACGCTGGTCGCGTTCTTCGCCGAATCGACGTTCCTCGGGCTCTGGATCTTCGGCTGGGGACGCCTGCCGAAGTGGCTGCACCTGACGCTGATCTGGCTGGTCACACTGACCGCGTACGCCTCGGCGTTGTTCATCATGGTGGCCAACTCGTTCCTGCAGAACCCGGTCGGAACCCGGACGGAGAACGGCGTGCTGCGCCTAACGGACTTCGGTGCGTTGCTGGCGAACCCGGCACTCACCGCGTCGCTGCCACACGTGCTCTCGGCGGCTTTGCTGACCGGCGGCTTCTTCGTCGTCGGCGTCAGCGCCTATCACTTCCGCAAGCGCACCACCGAAATCGAGTTCTTCCGCCGGTCGATGCGGATCGGCATGGTGGCCTCGTTCCTTGGCAGCCTGCTCACCATCGGCGCCGGATTCGGCCAGTTCCCCGGGCTGAAGAGCTACCAGCCGGACAAGCTGACCAGTAGCAACGCGGCGGTGGACGTGCCGCTCGGCTTCATGATCGATCTCGGGTTCATCGCGTTCCTCTGCTCGAGCCTCGGCCTCGTCCTGCTGTACCGCGACTGGTTCGCGAAGTCGCGGATCGTGTTGCGCCTGATGACGCACGGCATCATGCTGCCGTTCATCGCCGCGATCCTCGGCTGGCTGGTCCGGGAGATCGGCCGCCAGCCGTGGCTGGTGTACGGGAAACTCCGCACCGCGGACGCCGTCGCCGGGATCCCCGCAGGCCAGATCCTGTTCTCCTTCATCGCTTTCACGCTCCTGTTCGCCGTACTCGCGATCGCCGACTGGGTACTGATGTCCCGCGTCGCGCGCCGCGGTCCAGAGCGTGAAGAAGAAACCCCGGCGGCCTCGCTGCCGACCGTCCTCAGTGGAGTGTGAGTCGTGGTGACCTTCTGGTGGTGCCTGTTCGGCCTGCTGACCTGCGGCTACTTCGCGCTGGCCGGCTACGACTACGGCGTCGGCATACTGCTGCCCGCGTTCGGCGGCGACGAGCCGCGACGCCGCCGGGTGCTCGGCGCGCTCGGACCGTTCTTCCTGGCCAACGAGGTGTGGCTGATCGCGGCCGTCGGCGTCCTGTTCGGCGCCTTCCCGCATCTGGAGGAACGGCTGTTCTCCGGCGCGTACGTCCTCGTCGTGACGCTCCTCTTGGGACTGGTCACGTTCACCGCGTCGGTCCAGCTCCGCTCGCGTCGCCCGGACGCGCGGCGCGGGACGTGGACGTTCGGGATCGTCGCCGGCGCGACGCTGACCGTGGTGTCCTGGGGCCTGTTCCTCGGCAACCTCGTGCGCGGGCTGCCGCTGGACGCCGAGGGCAGGCCGGCCGGTGATCTGCTCGCCCTGTTCCACCCGTACGCGCTGGTGTGGGGCCTCGGCTTCGTCGCGCTGTTCTGCTTGCAGGGCGCGGTGTTCCTGACCGTGCGTGGCCCGGCCGAGCTGACCGGACGCGCACGGCGGCTCGCGACGGCGTTCCTCGCGCCCGTGCTGGCGTTCCTCGTCGTCGCGATCGCCTGGGGCGCCTTCGCGACCGGCCACATCTCGCGCTTCGCGTTCGTCGCGCCGCTGATCGCACTCGTGGCGTTCGCGATCACGGCCGTGGCACTGCGATTCAGGCGGCATCGCCTGGCGTTGCTGGGCACGATGACACTGTCCGCCTCCCCCGCGGTCGCGGTCGGCACGCTACGGCTCCCGGATGCTCTGGTGTCCTCTGTGGACACTGGATACGCGCTCACCATCGAGGCCTCGGCCACGGCATCGGAGACATTCACGGTGCTCAACTACGCCGGACCGGCCGCGGTCGTCGTGCTGCTCGTCGTGCAGTGGCTGACCTGGCGAGCCCATCGCGACCCCGTCGACGACCGCTCACTGCTGCACTTCTAGGAGACGACGATGCCACCGCTGCCCGGCCTGCGCCGGTATCTGATCTCCTTAACCTGCCTCGGTTCGCTGAGCGCCGTGGTCGTCCTCGTCCAAGCCGAGGGCCTGGCCACGCTGCTCACCGGTGGCGGCATCGGTGTCCCGCTCGTCGTCGCGATCGCCGCGCGGGTACTGCTCGTCGGCGGGCAGGGCGTGTTCACCGGCCGGTTCACCGCGTCGGTCAAGGCCGGGCTGCGCCGCCGCCTCCTCGGCTCGGACGCCGAGCGCGCGGGAGTGGTCGCGACGCGGATCACCAAGGGTGTCGACGTCACCGACTCGTATCTGACCGGATACCTTCCGGCATTGGTGACGTCGGCGCTCGTACCGGTCGCGGTGCTCGTCCGGCTGTTCGCCACCGACCTCGCCTCGGCGCTGATCGTGGCCGTGACCGTGCCGCTCGTCCCGGTGTTCGCCGCGCTGATCGGCCTGCACACGAAGTCCCGCACCGAGCGGCAATGGGGCCTGCTTTCCCGGCTGGGCGGGCATTTCCTCGACGTCGTCCGCGGACTCGGGACGCTGAAGGTGTTCGGGAGGGCGGGCGCGCAGGAGCGGACCGTCCGGGAGATGGCCGCCGCGCACACCGACGCGACCCTGCGGACGCTGCGGGTGGCGTTCCTGTCCGCACTCGTGCTCGAACTCGTCGCGACGCTGTCGGTCGCGCTGGTGGCGGTGCCGATCGGGTTCCGGCTGCTGGAAGGCGGGGTGACCGCGCATACGGCCATGCTGGTGCTGGTCCTCGCGCCGGAGGCGTATCTGCCGCTGCGGGCGGCCGGGACGAAGTTCCACGCCGCCGCCGAAGGGCTGGCCGCGCTGCGCGACGTGCTCGCCGTGCCGATCCGCTCGCCGAGAACGGGCACCCGGATGCGGCGGCGCGGGGCGCCGGAGATCGTCCTCGAGCGTGTCACTGTCCACTATGGAGAACATCGCGCTCTGTCCGAAGTGGATCTTTCAGTGCGGCCCGGGGAACACGTCGCGCTGATCGGGCCGAGCGGTTCGGGGAAGAGCACCCTGCTGGCCGTGCTGCTCGGGTTCGTCACCCCGACGAGCGGACGAGTCCTGATCGACGGCGTCGATCTGCGTGAACTGGACCAGGCGGACTGGCTGGCCGACGTCGCGTGGGTTCCGCAGCGGCCGACGTTGTTCCGGGGCAGCGTCGAGGAGAACATCACGCTCGGCCGGGAGACCGACGTCGCCACGGCGGCCAAGGCGGCGGCGCTGGACCAGGTCGTCGCGGGATTACCCGAGGGCTACCGGACGCGAATCGGCGAGCTGGGCGAAGGGCTGTCGTCCGGGCAGCGGCAACGCATCGGGCTCGCCCGCGCGCTCGCGCGGACCGACACCGGATTGCTGCTGCTGGACGAGCCCACCGCCCGGCTCGACCACCGGACCGAGGCCGCGGTGCTGAGCGCGACCCGTCGGATGCTCGGCGGCCGGACCGTCGTGCTGGTCGCCCACCGGCCCGCCATGACGGAACTCGCGACGCGGGTGATCGAGGTCCACGCGGGCGGGCTACGCGAACGGGAGCTGACGTGAACGTCCTGACGATGTCCGCAAAGGACAAACTGCGGCTCGCCCGCGCCGGGCTCGTCGCGGCCGGTGCCGAACTCGCGGGACTGGGACTGATGGCGACCGCCGCGTGGCTGCTCCTGCGCGCCGCCGAACGGCCACCGCTGGAGGCGCTGACCGTCGCGATCGTCACCGTCCGCGTGCTGGCGCTGGCGCGCGGCGGACTGCGCTACGCCGAACGCCTGACCGGGCACGACGTCGTCCTGCGTTACCTGGCGGACGTACGGGCCCGCGTTTACCGGGCACTGCTGCCGCATCGGAGCGCACGGTTCTCCGGCGGGGACATGGTGACGCGGCTGGTGTCCGATGTGGACGCTCTACAGGACGGCCTGCTGCGGTGCGTGCTACCCGCGTCGGTCGCGGCGTTCGCCGGCCTGACCACTACGGTGGTGGTCGCGACCGCGAGCATCGGTGCGGCACTCGCGCTCGCTTTCGGGCTCGCTGTAGCCGGGATCCTGGTGCCGTGGCTGACGATCCGGGTCACCGCCCGCGCCGCGGAGTCGACCGCACCGGCACGGGCGGAACTGGCCGAACGCGCCGTCGAGATGGTCACCGGACGTCGCGAGCTGATCGCGAGCGGGGCCTATCGATCCACAGTGGACACCGCACACGGCGTGATCGGCGCACTCGCCGGTCGGGACCGGAGCACCTCGGTGCGGCTCGGCTTGCTGACCGCGTTCGGTGTCCTCGTCCAGCTGCTGACGACGTCAGCGGTTTTCGTGCTGTGCGACGGGGTTTCGCTGCCACTCACCGCCGCGCTGACCTTGGGCACGCTGGCGACGTTCGAGGTGGTCCTGCCGTTGATCGACGCCGCACGGCGCTGGCCGGAGGTGCGGGCGTCCTCGGCTCGGGTGCAGGCGGTGCTCACGGAACCGGCGCCGCGGCCGGGCACGAGGTCGCCGGGGGCTGGGCATTTCCGGCTTTCCGGCGCCGGAGTGCGGTATCCGGGCCGGGCGCCAGCGGTCGCCGGGATCGACCTCGACCTGCCGCCCGGCAAGCGGGTCGGCATCCTAGGGCCGAGCGGGTCGGGGAAGACGACGCTGCTGCGGCTGCTGCTCGGCGCCGTCGAGCCGACCTCGGGGCAGGTCACCCTGGACGGCCACGAGCTGGCCGAGTACGACCCGGTGCGGCTGCCGTCGGTCGTCTCGGGGGCGCTGGCCGACGCGCACGTGTTCCACGCGACCGTGCGCGAAAACCTGCTCCTGGCCAGGCCCGGGGCCTCGGACGACGAACTCCGCGCGGCGTGCGCCGTCGCCGGGTTCGACCTCGACCTGGACCGCTCGGCAGGCGCCGACGGCGACGCGTTGTCGGGCGGGCAGCGTCAGCGGCTGGTGCTGGCGCGCGCCGTGCTGGCGGCGCCGCCGGTGTTCGTACTGGACGAACCCGTCGAAGGCCTCGACACCGCGCACGGCGACGAAGTCCTCTCACGCGTGCTGGCCACCGCTCCGGGCACCGTCGTGCTGGTCACCCACCGCCCCGAACACGTCGCGGGCTTCGACGAGGTCCTGCACCTCGACTCCGGCCAGGTGGTGCGGCGGTCCGTGAAGGCCTCCTTCACAGCACTGAGCGCCGGTAAGGAGGCCTTCACGGACCAGCACGAGGTCAGCGGCGGCTCAGGACGTCCCGCATCGGTGGGCGGTCGGTGAGGGCGACCTCGGTGACGTCCGGGAGCCATTCGCCGGCGACCTGTACGAACTGGGTGAAATCCGCCTCGCCGGGCGGGATTCCGCAGCGGTCGAGGGCGGTCCCGAGGATCTGCCGCGCCATGACGCCGAGTTGCAGCAGCGACCGGTTCCGGTGCTTGCGGACGCCGAGGTTGACCTGGGCGAGCCCGTCCATTCCGTACCGCGCCTCGGCGTCGAGCAGGAGCCCGATCTCGACGCCGTACCCCGCTGCGAACGGCACCGACTCGAGGAACTCCCGCGATCCCGCGTACTCGCCGCCGAGCGGCTGGACCAGGCCGGACAACGCCGGGCGCAGCGCCGAGAGCACCGGCCGCGCCAGCAACTCGGTGACCCGGCCGCCGCCGGTGCTCTCCAGCCGCAGCGGCCGCCGGTAGAAGCCCTTCACCAGGTGGACGCCGGATTCGACGAGCAACGGGCCGAGCAGCGCCGGCACGAATCCGGGGTCCGGGTCGACCAGGTCCGAGTCGAGGAACACGACGAAGTCCCCGTTCGTCGCGGCCAGTGACCGCCACAGCACCTCGCCCTTGCCCGGCCGCGGCGGCAGCTCGGGCAGTACGTCCTCGCGGTGCACGACCCGCGCGCCCGCCGCGGCGGCGACGTCGGCGGTGGCGTCCGACGAGCCCGAATCGACGACTACCAGCTCGTCCACGATCGTCCCGAGCAGCGGGCGGACGGACTCGACGACGGCGCCGACGGTCTGTTCCTCGTCCAGCGCTGGTAGCACGACCGAAACCGTCCGGTCACGCTTCGCGGCCAGGATGTCCTCAGGCGTCCAGGCCGGGTTCTGCCAGGTACGACGCTCGAACCAACTCACGAGTAACTATCGTGCCATGCTGGAGGCATCACCAGTCCTGTGGAGGGAACCTTGCTGCCGCTGCTCGTCCGTTTCGTGCTGGGCCCGCTGGTCCGCGCGATCTACCGCCCCGAGATCCGCGGGGCGGGCAACATCCCGGCGACGGGGCCGGTGATCCTGGCCGCCAACCACCGGGCCGCGCTCGACACCGGGGTGATCACGTTCGCCTCGCCGCGGCAGGTCAGGTTCCTCGGCAAGGCGGAGTACTTCACCGGCAAGGGCCTCAAGGGCAGGCTGATGGCCGGGTTCCTCGGCGGCCTCGGCTACGTCCCGGTCGAACGCGGCAACGCGCAGGCCGGGCTCGCCGCGCTCGGCGCCGCCCGCAAGGTGCTCGACGCCGACGGCGTGTTCGCCATCTACCCCGAAGGCACCCGCTCGCTCGACGGCAAGCTGCACCGCGGGCACACCGGCGTCGCCGCGCTGGCGCTGGCCACCGGCGCGAAGGTCGTCCCGGTCGCGCTCAGCGGCACCGAGAACCTCCAGCCGAAGGGGAAGCGCATTCCGCGACTGGCGAAGATCAGCGTCACCTTCGGCGAACCGCTGGACTTCTCCCGCTACGAGGGCCAGGACTCGTCGTCGGCGATCCGGCGCTCGGTGACCGACGAGATCATGTACACGATTCTCGAGCTGTCGGGCCAGGAGTACGTCGACAAGTACCACAAACGCCCCGACCAGGACGCCGCGTGAGCTGAAGGGGACTTTCCTCGCATCGCATGCGACGAAAGTCCCCTTCAGCTCGTGTTATGAGACGAACGTCCCCTTCAGCTCACTCGGCCCACTTGGGTTTCGGCGGCGGCTCGTAGGCGGCGAAGCGGTCGAGGAGCACGGCCGGATCGGGGTCGATGGCGAGCAGGTCCCGGAAGCCCTCCCGCAGGAAGCCCTCGGTGACCATGTGGTCGGCGAAGCCGATGAGCGGCGCGTAGTAGCCCGCGACGTCGACCAGCCCGATCGGCTTCCCGTGCAGGCCCAGCTGCGCCCACGTCCAGACCTCGAACAGCTCCTCCAGCGTGCCGGCACCGCCGGGCAGCGCGAGGAAGCCGTCGGACAGCTCGGCCATCTTCGCCTTGCGCTCGTGCATGTCCGCGACGACGTGCAGCTCGGTGAGCCCCTCGTGGGTGATCTCGACCTTGCGCAGCGCCTGCGGGATCACGCCGATCACCTCGCCGCCCGCGGCCATCGCCGCGTCCGCGACGACACCCATCGTGCCGACGCTCGCGCCGCCGTAGACCAGCCCGATGCCCCGCTGGGCGAGCAGTTTCCCGAGCGCGGCGGCGGCCTCGGCGTACACCGGCGAGCCGCCCATCGCGGAACCGCAGAACACGCACACCCGACGCATCCCGGCCATCAGTGGGTGTCCTCCCAAGCCTGGTACGACTCCTGCACGACCCGCACGGCGTCGTCGATGTCGTCGGTGACGTGCAGCAGTTCGAGGTCCTTCTCGCCGATCTTGCCCTCGCCGAGCACGGTCTTGGCGATCCAGTCGTACAGCCCGCCCCAGTAGTCGCTGCCGAAGAGCACCACCGGGAACTTGGTGACCTTCTTCGTCTGCACCAGCGTCAGCGCCTCGAACAGCTCGTCGAGCGTGCCGAACCCGCCGGGCAGGCAGATGAAGGCCTGCGAATACTTGATGAACATCGTCTTGCGGGCGAAGAAGTAGCGGAAATTGACGCCCAGATCGACCCACGGGTTCAGGCCCTGCTCGAACGGCAGCTCGATGCCCAGCCCGACCGAGAACCCGCCCGCCTCGGCGGCGCCGCGGTTGACGGCCTCCATCGCGCCCGGCCCGCCGCCGGTGATCACCGCGAACCCGGCGTCGGCCAGCGCCCCGCCGATCTTGCGGCCCAGCTCGTACTCGGGGTGGTCGCGTTTCGTGCGTGCCGAGCCGAACACCGTGACCGCGCGCGGGACCTCGGCGAGCGCGCCGAAGCCCTCGACGAACTCGGCCTGGATGCGCAGCACCCGCCAGGGGTCGGTGTGCACCCAGTCGCTCGGCCCGCGCGCGTCGAGCAATCGCTGGTCGGTGGTGCCGCCGGGCTGGTCACGGCGTTCGCGGCGCAGGACCACCGGGCCCTTGTGCCGTTCGGGCGGCCGCTCGGGGTACTGGCCGTCCGGGAATTCAGACTGTTCGCTCACCCCGTCAAGACTACGGCGTCACGTCCAGTGAGAACGCGAGCGTCGCCACGGCGGCGGAGCCCGGTGGCCCGCTCGTGACCGGGTGCTGAACGCGATTAATCCGCAGGACACCCTCGTGCGTCCACAATGGACACGACGGGCCGGGAAAGCGTCCCGCTCGGGAGCGCGCAAGTTACCGTCCACCCGGGACGGCGTCAATATGTCCGGTTCACCGCGCCGATGGTCGAGACGATCGGCTTGTTTGCCGGAAAACCCTACGAAAGTCGGGTTTGACCTCGGAGAACGGCAAAACCCTTGGAATTCAAGGGTTTGCATACGTTGATGGTTCACGTTCCCGCAGGTCGCTAGCCCATCCGGCGCATTGACGCTGCAGGTGACGAATTCTTTACTCGGGGTGTCCGAGCACGTTACCGGTAGCGCACTCGGGCACCTCTCCATCCACCCCCGTGAATCCGTTGCCCGGCCGATGATCCCTGCGTTCCAGGCCGCCCGGGCGAGATCTCCATGAAGGAGAAAGGGTTGTCCATGACAGTTCAGCGAGGGCTCAGAACAGGGTTGGCGGCCGCGGCCGGTCTCGCCCTGACGTTCGCGCTCCCGGTGCTCCCGGCCACCGCGGCTCCCGCCGCGCAGCCGTCGAGCCCGGAAGCCGCCGCGGTGAGCGCGGCCGACCGTGCCGCCGCGAGCGGCGTCGACCAGCTGCGCAAGGGCGCCGACGAGGCGTTCCAGCGGGTCGGCGTGACTTCCGGTGCGTCCGGCCTGTTCTACAGCGCCTACGAGCGGACCTACCGCGGCCTGCGGGTCGTCGGCGGGGACGCGGTCGTGGTCGCCGACGGCAGCGGCCGGGTCCGCGGCACCAGCGCCGCGGAGAGCGCGCCGATCACCGTCGGCACGAAGGCGTCGCTCGACTCCGCGAAAGCCGCGTCGATCGCCCGCGCTCAACTGCCCACTGTGGACAGTGTCGGCGCCCCCAGTCTCGTGGTACTGGCCGGAAACGCGCCGAAGCTCGCCTACGAAGTGGTGGTCGCCGGTAAGACCGCGACGGCGCCGAGCAACCTGCACGTGTTCGTGGACGCCGCGACCGGCGCCGTGCTGGACCAGCGCGACGACGTCAAGGCCGACGCCCCTGTCACACCGCGCACGGCCGCGCCGCAGCAGCCCGCGACGCAGCTGGGCGCGGGGAACAGCTACTACGTCGGCAACGTCACCATCGACACGACGGGCTCCGGCGGCAGCTACTCCATGCGCGACCCCAACCGCAACGGGATCAGCTGCGGCCGCGAGGGTGGTTCCGTCTTCACCAAGTCGAGCGACAACTGGGGCAACGGCTCGGGCACGGACCTGGAGACCGGGTGCGTCGACACGCTGTACTCCGTGCAGCAGGAATGGAACATGCTGCGCGATTGGCTGGGCCGCAACGGCATCGACGGCAACGGGCGCGGTTTCCCGGCGTCGGTCGGCCTCAACCAGGTCAACGCGTACTGGAACGGTTCGTCGACCCACTTCGGGCACTCGCAGGACAACCGGCGCCAGGCCACCTCGATGGACGTCGTCGGCCACGAGTTCGGCCACGGCATCTTCCAGTTCACCCCCGGCGGCGCGGGGTCGGGCAACGAGAACGGCGGGCTCAACGAGTCCACCGGTGACATCTTCGGCGCGATCACCGAGCACTACGCCAACAACGCCAAGGACACCCCGGACTACGAGGTCGGCGAGGGCGTGAACCTGGTCGGGCAGGGCCCGATCCGCTACATGTACGACCCGTCGAAGGTCGGCGACCCGAACTGCTACTCCTCCTCGATCCCGAACACCGAGGTGCACGCCGCGGCCGGGCCGCAGAACCACTGGTTCTACCTGCTCGCCGAGGGCAGCAACCCCGGTGGTGGCAAGCCGTCCAGCCCGACGTGCAACAGCAGCTCGGTCACCGGAATCGGCATCCAGAAGGCGGCCAAGATCTTCTACAACGGCCTGCTGAAGAAGACCTCGTCGTGGAACCACAAGGCCGCCCGCAAGGCGACGCTGGAAGCCGCGGTCGCGCTGTACCCCGGTAGCTGCGCCGAGTACGACACGGTCAAGGCCGCGTGGAACGCCGTCAGCGTCGGCGCCGTTTCCGGTGAGCCGTCGTGCACCGGCAACCCCGGGCAGAACGACTACTCGCTGACGCTGAGCCCGTCGTCCGGCACCGTCCAAGCCGGACAGTCGGCGACCGTGAAGGTGAACACCGCCATCACCACGGGTTCGGCGCAGGCCATCACGCTGAGCGCGTCCGGCCTTCCGGCGGGCGCCACCGCGACGTTCAACCCGGCTTCGCTCCAGTCGGGCGGCTCGTCGACGCTGACGATCACCACCGCGGCGAACACTCCCAACGGCACCAGCCAGATCACCGTCGCCGCCAAGGGGGCGAACGCCGATCACAGCGCGCAGTACACGCTGACCGTCGGCACGTCCAGCGTCCGCACGTTCAGCAACACCACCGAATACCCGATCAACGACTACGCCACGGTTTCGAGCCCGATCACCTCGACCGCGACCGACGCGGCCGCGTCCCCGGTGAAGGTGTCGGTCACCGCGGTGCACACGTGCTCGGAAGACCTCCGGATCAGCCTGACCGGCCCGAGCGGCCGCAGCTACTCCCTGAAGAGCGAGAGCTCGGGCAGCTGCACCCCGTTCGGCACCAAGGACTTCTCCGTCCCGGTCACCTCGGAGAACGCCAGCGGCACGTGGACGCTCGTGATCTACGACGCCTACTACTACGACACCGGCAAGCTCACCAGCTGGACCATCACGGTCTAGCTCCGTAGTTGGTCCGTGGGGGCCTCGCCGAGGGACCACAAGTCCCTCGGGGAGGCCCCCACGGACCGTCCCTCCCCGAAGGAGCAGAGTATGAACTGGAAGCGGAGAGCGGGCGCGGCGTTCGCCGGGCTGACGCTCGCGCTGGGGATCGCCGCGGTTCCGGCACAGGCGGCCACAGCCGCCGCGGCGTTGGCGCCGCCGGACATTTCGCTCGCCAACATCAAGGCACACCTGAACCAGCTGCAGACGATCGCGCAGCAGAACGGCGGGAACCGCGCCGCGGGCGGCGGGTACAACGCCTCGGTGTCCTATGTGGAAGGAAAGCTGAAGGCCGCCGGGTTCACCACGACCCGGCAGACCTGCACGAGCTGCGCCGGGCAGTCGCAGAACCTGATCGCGGAATGGCCGAAGGGCGACGCGAACCAGGTGCTCATGCTGGGCGCGCACCTCGACAGCGTGACCGCGGGCCCCGGCATCAACGACAACGGCTCCGGCAGCGCGTCGATCCTGGAGACCGCGCTGACACTGGCCAGGACGAACCCGGAGATGACCAAACGCGTCCGGTTCGCCTGGTGGGCCGACGAGGAGTCCGGGCTGCGCGGTTCCCGGTTCTACGTCAACAACCTCCCGGCGGCCGAGCGGTCGAAGATCAAGACCTACCTGAACTTCGACATGATCGGGTCGAAGAACTGGGGCTACTTCGTGTACGACGACGTCGCCTCGATCAAGGCCGTCTTCGACGAGTACTTCGCCTCGATCGGCATCCAGACCGAAGGCGACAGCGAGGGTGACGGCCGGTCCGACCACGCGTCGTTCAAGAGCGCGGGCATCCCGGTCGGCGGGCTCGCCACCGGCGCCGGCGACATCAAGAGCTCCGCGCAGGCACAGAAGTGGGGCGGCACCGCGGGTCAGCCGTTCGACAACTGCTACCACCGCGCGTGCGACACGACGTCGAACATCCCGGACACGCCGCTGGAGAAGAACAGCGACGCCATCGGGTACGCGGTCTGGAAGCTCGCCGTCAACGCCACGCAGAAGAACGACTATTCGCTCAGCCTGAACCCGGCCTCCGGGACCGTCCAACCCGGACAGTCCACTCAGGTCACGGTGAGCACCGCGGTCACGTCCGGCTCGGCCCAGCAGGTCGCGTTGAGCGCCACCGGCCTTCCCGCCGGCGCCACCGCGACGTTCAGCCCGGCGACCGTCCAATCGGGAGGGTCGTCGACGCTGACCATCGCCGCCGGGGCGAACACGCCGAACGGCACCTACCAGGTCACGGTGGTCGGGGACGGCCCCGACGCCGACCACACGGCGCCATACACGTTGACCGTCGGCACGTCCAGCGTCCGGACGTTCAGCAACACCACCGAGTACCCGATCAACGACCTCGCCACCGTGTCGAGCCCGATCAGCTCGACCGCGAGCGGCGCGGCCGTGACGCCGGTGAAGGTGTCGATCACCGCCACGCACACCTGCTCGGAAGACCTCCGGATCAGCCTCACCGGCCCCGGCGGCCGCAGCTATCCGCTGAAGTCCGAGAGCTCGGGCAGCTGCAGTTCGTTCGGTACCAAGGACTTCTCCGTCCCGGTCACCTCGGAGAACGCCAGCGGCACGTGGACGCTCGTGATCTACGACGCTTACTACTACGACACCGGCAAGCTGTCCAGCTGGTCGATCACCGTCTGAGGTAACCGCCTCAGGACAGGAAGTTCCGCAGTACCTCGGCGACCCGGCCGATCTCGGCGGTGTGCACATGCTCCTGACGGGTGTGCGCCAGCGTCGGGTCACCGGGGCCGAAGTTGACCGCGGGCATGCCGAGCGCGGCGAAGCGGGCGACGTCGGTCCAGCCCAGCTTCGCGGAGGCCCGGCCACCGGCGGCGGCGACCAGTTCGGCCGCCGCCGGTGCGCCCAGCCCCGGCAGCGCACCGGGCGAAAGGTCCACAACGGACAGTTCGTAGCCGTCGAACACCTCGCGCAGGTGTTTCTCGGCCTGTTCGGGCGTGCGGTCGGGGGCGAACCGGTGGTTGACCGTGAGCACGGCCTCGTCGGGGACGACGTTGCCCGCCACCCCGCCGGTGATCTTGGTCGCCTGCAGGCCTTCGCGGTAGGTCAGGCCGTCGATGTCGACGATCCTCGGCTCGTACGCGGCGAGCCTCCGCAGCGGCTCGCCGAGCTTGTGGATCGCGTTCTCCCCCATCCACGCCCGCGCGGTGTGCGCACGAGCGCCCGCACAGCGCAGTTCGACGCGCACGGTGCCCTGGCAGCCCGCCTCGATGACGGCGTTGGACGGCTCGCCGACGATGGCGAGGTCCCCGGCCAGCCACTCCGGCAGCTCCCGCTCGATGCGGCCGAGCCCGTTGCGCACGGCCTCGACCTCTTCGTTGTCGTAGAAGACGAACGTGACGTCGTACTTCGGCTCCGGCAGCGTCGCGGCCAGGTGCAGGAAGACGGCGTCGCCGCCCTTCATGTCGACCGAGCCCAGCCCGTGCAGGATTTCGGCGTCCCCACTGCCTTCCCGGCGCGAAGGCAGGTTGTCGTTGACCGGCACGGTGTCGAGGTGCCCGGCGAGCACGACCCGCGAACCGCGCCCGAGGTTCGTCCGCGCCAGTACAGCGTCACCGTTGCGGACTACCTCCAAGTGCGGCGCCTGCTTTTCCAGCGCGGCCTGGACCGCGTCCGCGATGACGGCTTCCTCGCCGGAGACGCTGAAGATGTCGACCAGCGCCGCGGTCAGGTCGATCGGGTCCTGGTGCAGGTCAAGCGACGTCATGGCAGGCACGCTACCGGGCAGGCGTGCGGCGGCGGTCGGGGCTGTCCGGCCGGGGGCTACCGTGGAGGCGTGCGCAAGCGAAAGATCTTGGTCGTGGCGGCCGCCGCGCTGCTCGTGCTCGGCGGTTGTTCCCGTGAGGCGGGCCCGACGCCCAAGCGGGGCGGGCAGCAGGCGGGCATCGAAGCGCTCCCGGTCAAGCTCGACGCGCTCAGCGCCGACCAGTGCTACCTCAACCCGGCAACGCAGGTGCCGAGCGGCTGTGAGAAATACGTCACCCAGATCGACGGCACCGGCCGGGTCGCGCACCAGCAGGCGGGCACCGACCAGCAGCTGATCGCCCAGGCGGACGCGCTGGCCCGCGAGGTCACCGCGTTCCGGTCGGCGGGCTGCACGACCGTGGCCACCCCGGGCGGGGTGTGCACCGCGGCGCTCACCGACATCGCCGCGATCGTGACGAAGCTCAAGGATCTGGTGGCGCAGCAGGCCACGACTGGCTGACCCGCGGGTTTCGGCTACCGTTCTGGGCGTGAGTGAGCAGAGCACGAACCCGGAAACGACCGGCGCCGTCGGCGTCGGGCTGGCCACGATCGCCGATGACGGCACGGTGCTGGACACCTGGTACCCGCATCCCAAGCTGACCGCGCCCGGTACGCCGGGCACCGAGCGGCTGTCCGGTGCCGAGGCGGCCGAGTTGCTCGGCGAGGACGCGACAGCGCTGCTCGGGCCGGACACCGCCCGCGGCGTCGAGGTGGTCGCGGTGCGCGTCACGATCGGCAAGCTGTCCGACGCGCCGTCCGACACCCACGACCTGTATCTGCGCCTGCACCTGCTCTCGCACCGGCTGGTCCGGCCGCACGGGCAGAACCTGGACGGGATGTTCGGGCTGCTCGCGAACGTCGTGTGGACCAACCACGGCCCGTGCCCGGTGGAGAACTTCGAGGCGACCCGGCTGCGGCTGCGCTCGCGGGGCCCGGTCACCGTGTACGGCGTCGACAAGTTCCCGCGCATGGTCGACTACGTGCTGCCGACGGGCGTCCGCATCGCCGACGCCGACCGCGCGCGGCTCGGCGCGCACCTGGCCAGCGGCACGACGGTCATGCACGAAGGCTTCATCAACTTCAACGCCGGGACGCTCGGCGCGTCCATGGTCGAGGGCCGGATCTCGGCCGGGGTCGTGGTCGGCGACGGCAGCGACGTCGGCGGCGGCGCGTCGATCATGGGCACGCTTTCGGGCGGTGGCAAGGAAGTCATCTCGATCGGCGAGCGCTGCCTGATCGGCGCGAACGGCGGTGTCGGGATCTCGCTGGGCGACGACTCGGTGGTCGAAGCGGGCCTCTACGTCACCGCGGGCACGAAGGTCGTCTTCGAGGGCAAGACCGTCAAGGCCCGGGAACTCTCCGGGATCTCCGGCGCGGTCTTCCGGCGCAACTCCGCCACCGGCGCCGTCGAGGTCGTCGCCCGCACCGGCGCCGGCATCGAACTGAACGCCGCCCTGCACGCCAACGACTGACCCCCGGCCCGCTTTCCTACGTGGGGGCGTCCCCCCGCCCTCCCAGGGGGGCGACCCCAATAACAACGCTACCGGCGGGGTACGACAGAAACCGCGCTCCGAGCGGTCGGCGGGCGGGAGTTGTCCACATGCGAGCCCGGGTGTGGACAGCTTGGCCGGTGTGAGCTGGTGAAGGTCCGTGGGGGCCTCCTTGAGGGACCCAGAGTCCTTCAAGGC
>NZ_JBHYIQ010000139.1:10804-21082 GCF_042739895.1 Amycolatopsis sp. NPDC059021 | reverse complement strand
GCCGGGGTCCGGAAAGTCCGTGGGGGCCTCCTTGAGGGACCCAGAGTCCTTCAGGGAGGCCCCCACGGACTTGAGCGATGCGGTCAGCGGGTCGAGGGTGGCGGGGTGACCGTGGTGCGGTCGGCGTCCGGGACGCCCCGGTAGCTGTGCAGGACGCGCAGCAGCTGCTCGCGATCCGCGGTGCCGGGGACGTCCTGGTCGGCGTAGGCGACCAGGACGGCGGACTGCGCGCTCGCCGCGTCACCCGAGCCCATCGCGATGGCCGCGACGAGGGCACGCTTCGGCACGCACGGACCGGTCTCCGACGGCACGACCTCGGCGACGGCGATGCTCGCGGGCCGGGTCCTGCCCGGGGCGAGCGGAACCTCCGCCTGCTGCGCGGGCTGCGACGCGACCTGGGCGAGCGGGCCCGCGCCGGGGCTGTACCGGCTCACCGCGAGGTCGTTGACCGCCTGCGCGGCGGCCGTTGCCGGATCCGCGACCTTCACGGTCGTGACGCCGCTGCCGCCCCGTTCGCTCGACGGCTTCCCTTGGCAGAACCCGCTGTCCAGGAAGGCACTCGTGGCGAGCGTGATCCCGGGGACGGCCGGTCCCTTTTCCCAGCCGTGCACGGTGCCGGGCTTCGGCTGCCAGTTCGGCGGGACGTCGTAGGCGTACGAACCGTCACGACCGGCCACCGCGTGCCAGCCGTCCGCCACCGCGGGCACCGTGACCTGCGGCGGCGGGGTGTAGACACTCGGCTTGCGGCTCGCCGGGGCGGAGCCGCGATCGTCGTGGCCCGAGCCGAAGTACTGCGATACCGCGCCCGCCAGCGCCACGACGCCGACGGCGATCCAGCCGACGTAACCGCGACCCCGCTTCTGCGGCCGGGTCCGGCGGGCGGCCCGGATCCGTTGTGGTTCGGCGCGCGGCGGTTCGGGCTGTTCGATCCCCGAGGGCTGGGGCGCGCCGTAGCCCTCGCTGGGCCGGAAGCCGCGCGAGTCCGAGGGCTCGTAGCCCCCGAACCCGCGCAGCGCGGCGTTGTCCTCGTAGCCGGGCGCATCGTCGCGCTTGCGGCCGAACCACCCCATCGGTCGCGGTCCCTCAGGAACGGATGAGCTTGACCAGGTGATCGACCACCGCGTCGACGGCGATCTCCTCGCGTTCGCCGGTGCGCCGGTCCTTGACCTCGACGACCCCATTGGCCAGGCCGCGCCCGACCACCAGGATCGTCGGGACGCCGACCAGCTCGGCGTCGGCGAACTTGACGCCGGGGGTCGCCTTGCGGTCGTCGAGCAGGACCTCGACCCCGGCGGTGCTCAGCTCGGCGGCCAGCTTCTCGGCACCCGCCGCGACGGTCTCGTCCTTGCCCGCGATCACGACGTGCACGTCGAACGGCGAGACCTCGCGGGGCCAGACCAGCCCGAGGTCGTCGTGGTTCTGTTCGGCGAGCACGCCGACAAGCCGGGAGACCCCGACGCCGTAGGAGCCCATGGTGATGCGGATCGGCTTGGAGTCCGGGCCGAGCGCGTCCAGCTCGAACACGTCGGCGTACTTGCGGCCGAGCTGGAAGATGTGGCCGATCTCGATCCCGCGCGCGGCGACCAGCGTGCCCTGGCCGTCCGGGGAGGCGTCGCCCTCGCGGACCTCGGCGGCCTCGATCGTGCCGTCCGGGGTGAAGTCACGGCCCGCGAGGAGGCCGACGACGTGGTGGCCGGCCTTGTCGGCGCCGGTGATCCAGGCCGTCCCGGCGACAACGCGCGGATCGACGAGGTAGCGAACCCCGTTGTCCTGCAAGGCTTTCGGCCCGATGTAGCCCTTGACGAGGAAGGGGTTCTTCGCGAAGTCGGCCTCTTCGAGCAGGGCGACCTCGGCGGGTTCGAGCGAGGCTTCGAGGCGCTTCATGTCGACCTCGCGGTCGCCGGGGACGCCGACGCCGAGCAGCTCCCACTCCTTGGCGCCCGGCTGCCGGGTCTTCACCAGGACGTTCTTCAGCGTGTCGGCGGCGCTGAACTCGCGCCCGAGCCCGGCCGCGTTCAAGAACGCGACGAGCGTCTCGATGGTGGGCGTGTCCGGCGTGTGGTGCACCTGCGCGGCGGGACGTCCCTCGACGGGCTGCGCGGGCGGCGCGGGCGTGACGACGGCTTCGACGTTGGCGGCGTAGCCCGAATCGGTGCTGCGGACGTAGGTGTCCTCACCCGTTTCGGCGACGGCGAGGAACTCCTCGGAGGCCGAACCGCCCATCGCGCCCGACGTCGCCTTGACGATGACGTACTCGAGGCCGAGCCGGTCGAACAGCTTGATGTAGGTGTCGCGGTGGGCCTGGTAGGAGCGCTCCAGGCCCGCATCGTCGAGGTCGAAGGAGTAGGAGTCCTTCATGACGAACTCGCGGCCGCGCAGGATGCCCGCGCGGGGCCGCGCCTCGTCCCGGTACTTCGTCTGGATCTGGTACAGCGTGACCGGATAGTCCTTGTAGGAGGAGTACTCCCCCTTCACGGTCAGCGCGAACAGCTCTTCGTGCGTCGGGCCGAGCAGGTAGTCGGCGCCCTTGCGGTCCTTGAGCCGGAACAGGCTGTCGCCGTACTCGGTCCAGCGGTTGCTGGCCTCGTAGGGCTCCTTCGGCAGCAGCGCGGGGAACTGGATCTCCTGCCCGCCCATCGCGTTCATCTCCTCGCGCACCACGTTCTCGATGCGGCGGAGCACGCGCATCCCCAGCGGCAGCCAGGAGTAACCGCCCGGGGCGACCCGGCGGACGTAGCCGGCACGTACCAGCAGCCGGTGGCTGGGTACCTCGGCGTCCGCCGGATCCTCGCGCAGGGTGCGGAGGAACAACGACGACATCCTGGTGATCACTTCTGGCTCCTCGCGAAAGCGGGCAGGTAGACGTGCTGTGCAGCGTAGTCAACCCCCCTTGACCGCTTCCAACGGGTTATCGGCGGGCGCCGGTTTCTGTCGGTGGTACCCGCTAGCGTCCCCGCCATGACGCTGACCATGGGCATGATCACCATCGACTGCGCCGACCCGCCGAAGCTGGCGAGCCTCTGGACGCGGGCGCTGGGTACGGAAATCGACCAGGACTACGGCTTCTTCCTGATGCTGAAACCACCGGCGCAGGGCGGGCTGGTGCTGGGTTTCCAGCAGGTCCCGGAACCACGAAAGGGGAAGAACAGAGTGCACATCGACTTCGGCACGAGCGACCGGAAGGAGGAGATAGCCAGACTGGTGGCGCTGGGCGCGGACGAGCACGAGACCCACGAGGTCCCCGGGCTCACGTGGACGGTGCTCACGGATCCGGAGGGCAACGAGTTCTGCGTCTCGTCGGGCGTGCACGGCTGAGGGCGCATCCGGGCGAACGGGCAGACTGGCGGGCATGACCCACCGAGTACTTCTGCCCTGGCGTGACATCGAGGTCCCGGCGGGCCTGTCCGCCGGCTACTACGACGGCACCGGTCCGTTACCGGACGACAGCGTCCTCGAAGACGTCGAGTTCTACGTGCTGCCCTACGACCAGGGGCCCGAGCCCGTGCGGCTGATCCCGAAGCTGCCCGCGCTGCGGGCGGTGCAGGCGCTCTCGGCGGGGGTGGAGATGCTGTTGCCCCTGCTGCCGGAGGGGGTCACGCTGGCCAACGGGCGGGGGTTGCACGACCTGAGCGTCGCCGAGCACACGCTCGCGCTGATCCACGCGGCGCAGCGGGACCTGCCGCGCTGGTTCGCGCAGCAGGCCGCCGGCTCGTGGGAGCGCGAGCACACTCGCTCGCTCGCGGACAGCCGGGTGCTGCTGGTCGGGTACGGCTCGATCGGCAAGGCGATCGAGCGTCAGCTGCTCGCCGCCGAGGCCGTGGTGACCAGGGTGGCGAGCACCGCGCGGCCCGCCGACGGCGTGCACGCGGTGGCGGAGCTGCCGCGCCTGCTGCCCGAGGCGGACATCGTGGTGCTGATCCTGCCGGACACCCCGGCCACGCGCGGGCTCGTCGGCGCGGCCGAGCTGGCCGCGCTGCCCGACGACGCGCTGGTCGTCAACGTCGGCCGCGGTACCGCGATCGACACCGCGGCGCTGCTGGCCGAGACGAGTTCCGGGCGGCTGCGCGCGGCCCTCGACGTGGTGGATCCCGAACCGCTGCCGAGCGACCATCCACTGTGGACTGTGCAGGGCGTGATCCTGACCCCGCACATCGCGGGCGGGTCGGCCTCGTTCTACCCGCGCGCGAAGCGGCTGGCCGCCGAGCAGCTACGTCGGTTCGCCGCGGGCGAGGACCTGCTGAACCGGGTGCGCTGAGCCGCTGGTCAGCTCCAGCGCGTGCGGTGGGCCAGCCAGCGCAGGGTCGCCGCCGCGAGCCTGCGCTGGCGTGCCCGGACGCCGGTGGTCGCCGGCGGTTCGGGCAGCCTGCCCGCGTGCTCGGTGTACCCGGCGAGCGCGACCCCGAAGGCGGTGACGGCCCAGCCGGGCACCCCGGACAGCACCGGGCGGCCGCGCAGCAGCCGGTCGACGTCGGCGGGCGCGTGCCCGGCGTCGAGCAGGTGCGGTACGAGCGTGACCAGGTCGAGCCAGCCCGCGCCGCGGGCCGGGTAACGCCAGTTCGTCACCAGGACCCGGCCCGGTCCGGTGCGCACCAGGCTGTCCGGCTCGATCCCGTTGTGCAGCAACGTGTCCCCGGCCGCCCACGGATGCCACGAGGTCTCCAGCGCGACCAGCGAGCCGAGGTTGCGGACCGCCCACGGGTCCAGATCGTCCGGCGGGCGGGCGGCGATCTCACGCCAGCCGCGCAGCAGCGGCCCGAGGTCGTCCAGCGCGGCCGGGACGTCCGGCAGCGGGCACGGGGTGAGCGTGCGCCCGAGCGCGCCGAAGGTGGCCAGCACCGCGGACAGATCTGGCGAGCCGGGCCGCAGCACCGGCCGGGTGCCGTCGAAGTCCGCGAGAGCGAGCACCAGCCACGCGTCGTCCACAAAGGACAGCAGCCGGGGCACCGGGGCCGTCCCCGGCAGCCGGGCGGTGACCGCGGCCTCGGCCCGGTAGCCGCCCGCCCTCGGGCTGTCCGCGGGCAGCGCCTTGACGAACGCGCGGCCGCCGTTCTCCAGTTCGAGCCGGGCCGCGATGGCGCCGCCGAACTCCGGGGTCTGCCACAACGACCGCCGTACCGCGCCTCCCAGCTCCCGCTCCACCAGGTCACGCACCGGCTCCGGCAGGTCGTGCCAGCCCCGGCGCGCGGACACCGACGCCGTCATCACGCTCCCCTGCGTCGCACTCCCCGTCCGTGAAAATCCAAGGTACAGAAATTCGCGCGGACGGGTGGCGGCCTCAGGTGACGGGCAGGACGTATCCCTCCCAGGTCTGGACGGTGCGGTAGCCGCAGCCTTCGTAGATCCCCAGCGCGCGCTGCGCGTTGTCGACATCGACGTTGAGCGCGGATCGCTCGAAGCCCTGCTTCTTCGCCTTCTCGAGCGTGTACCCGAGCAGCGCCGACGCGATCCCCCTGCCACGCAGCGACTCGCGGGTACCGACGTCGCTGACGTACAGCTCGCGGATGCCGGTCACGGCCTCGTCGGAAGCGAAGTAGGAGCTCAGCACGAACGCGACTACCTCGTCTCCGGCCGGTGAGAGCAGCAGGAACGACAGATCCGGCCGGAAATCCTTGCTGTCGCTCACCTGGTGCCGCCACATCTCGGGGGTCAGCTGGGCCGAGCCCCAGTGGCCGGCGAAGACGGCGTTGCGGGCGAGCCTGGCGAGTTCGTCGTGGCGCCCGGAATAGGGCACCGGCTCCAGCCCCGGTGGCAGCGGCCGTGCCGGGGGCAGGTCCGCGAGGTCGGCCCGCATGTCTACAAAGGACCGCAGATGCCGGAACCCGGCGCGCTCCAGCGTTCCCGCGAACCACCGCTGATCCTCGTGCGCGGCGGCGTGCAGGTCCAGTGGTGCGCCCGGGAACGCCTTCTCGTGCACCCGCTTCGCCGACTCGGCGAACCAGGACACGAGGTGCTCGCCCAGCGCGTCATCGCGGTAATCCGGATGCGTGAGCGCTTCGAGCCGCACCATGTGCGCCGGATCCGCGGAGCCGCGGCGGATCACGACGCCGGAAGCGACGAGCTGCTCGCCATCCCACGCGCTGGTCGAAGCCCCGGCGAGGTCGACGTTGGGGCTGCTCAGCAGCTCCCGCAGGTCCGCGGCGTCGTAGTGCTCGCCGGTCGGCTCGACCTTCTCGGTGATCGCGACCAGCTCGGCCATCGCTGGAGCGTCGTCGAGGGTCAGCGGCCGCCAGATGAGGTCCATGACGCGAGGCTAGGCACGACCACCGGCCCGCGCACCCGGATTTTCCGCCGATTACGCTCAGGGTGTGCTGGTGCTCCTCCCCCCTTCCGAGACCAAGGCCGACGGCGGCGAGGGCCCGCCGCTCGACCTGGCCGCGCTGTCCTTCCCCGAGCTGAACCCGGTGCGGGCGAAACTGGCCGACGCGCTGGCCGACCTCGCCCGCGACGTCCCGGCCAGCCTCGCCGCGCTCGGTATCTCGGCCCGGCAGAGCGACGAGGTCACCCGCAACGCGCAGCTGTGGACGTCGCCGACGATGCCGGCGCTCAGCCGCTACACCGGTGTCCTCTACGACGCGCTCGACGTCCGCGGCTTCACGAAGGCGGGGCTGGCGAAGGCCCAGCGGCGGCTGGCGGTCACGTCCTCGCTGTTCGGCGTGGTTTCGGCCACCGACCCGATCCCGGCGTACCGGCTTTCCGGCGGCAACACGGTCCCGGGGCTGGGCACCGTCCGCGGCCTGTGGAAGCCCGTCCTCGAACCCGTGCTCCGGGAGATCGAGGGCCTGATCGTGGACCTGCGATCCGGCACCTACTCGGCGTTCGCCAAGCTGCGGCCGGACGCGGTGACCGTGCGCGTGGTGACCGAGGACGCGCACGGCAACCGCACCACGGTGAGCCATTTCAACAAGGCCTACAAGGGCAGGCTCGCCGCGGTACTGGCCACCACCAGAGCCGAACCGTCCACTGTGGAGCACCTTGTCAAGGTGATCACCAGGGCCGGGCTGGCGGTCGAGCGCACCGGCGAGCACGCGCTGGAACTGCTCACCGGGGACTGACCTCGGGCACGGGGTAGTCCGGCACGGCGACCGCCGTGGCCGCCTTCTTCACCTGCCGCCCGATCAGCTTGAAGACCAGGTTCTTGCCCGGCGTGTACGGGATCATCCTGATCTGCCACAGGTGCAGCCGGGTCTGCCACGGCGTCGCGGGCGCGACCCGTTTCGCCATCCCGAGCGCGAACTTGTTGTTGAGCCGGGCGAACTCCCGCAGCCGCTCCTCGTACCGGCTGAAGGCCACGCGGTGGTCACCGTCCGCGGCGGCGAGTTCCCCGGCGAGCACGTAGGCGCCGACCAGTGCCACGCTCGTCCCCTGCCCGGACAGCGGCGAACCCGCGCACGCCGCGTCGCCGACCAGCGCGACCCGGCCCGCCGACCAGCGGTCCAACCGTACCTGCGCGCAGGCGTCGAGATAGAAGTCCGGCGCCCGGCGCGCCTGCTCCAGCAGGAACGGCACGTCCCAGGCGGCCCCTTCGTACACCTCGGACAGCAACGCGTACTGACTCTCGACGTCCCGGTAGTCGTACGCACGCCCGTGTGCCGGGAACATGAGGATGGCGCGGGCCTCGCCGGCGACCCGGGTGTCCGACACGGTCGCGACCCGGCCGGGCTCGACGAAGGTCCGCTGGGTCCGGTCCAGGCCCCAGCGATCCGGCACGGTGAACGTGGAGATGACGACGCCGAGGTCGTGCAGCACGTCGCTCTCCTCCCCGAAAACCAGGCCACGCACCGGGGAATGCAGGCCGTCGGCGCCGATCACCATGTCGAAGGTCCTCGGCGCGGACCGGGCGAAGGTGACGTCGACGCCGTCGGCGGTTTCGGTCAGCGCGGTGACGGCGTCGTCGAACACGAACTCCGCGTGCGCGCCCGCCCGTTCGCAGAGCAGGGCGAGCAGGTCGCCGCGGAGGATCTCGACGTCGAGCGGATCGAAGGCACCGAACGCGCCATCCATCCAGGCGATCCGCTTACCCGAAGCGTCCACATAGGACATATCGGTGATGTCGGTGGCAGCGGCTCGCGCGTCGTCGAGCACGCCCATGCGCTCGGCGACGTCGAGCGCGGCCCCCCGGATGTCGATGGCCTGCCCGCCCCGGCGCAGCGCGCCCGCGCGCTCGACGACGGTGACATCGAAGCCGTACCGGCCGAGCCAGTACGCCAGCGTGATCCCGGCGACCCCCGCGCCGGAAACGAGCACAGTTTTCGTGGTCATGAAGGCTCCCCTGCCTGTGACGAAGCGGATGATCTCTGGATACCCGCACTATCCAACGTAGGATAGTGCAGGTATCCAGTCAAGAGGAGCGGCGTGAAGGTCAAGGAACTGAGCCTGCGGGCGAACGTGTCCATCCCGACGATCAAGTACTACCTGCGCGAAGGGCTGCTCCCGAAGGGCGAGCCGCTCGGCGAGACCAAGGCCGAGTACGGCGAGGAGCACCTCACCCGGCTACTGCTGATCCGCACGCTCGTGGAGACCGGAGAAGTCCCCATCGCCCGGATCCGGCACCTGCTCGACGCGATCGACGACGAGAACCTCCCCGCGCGGGACCTCCTCGCCGCGGCGATGCACGCGGCCGCGCCCGACGCCCGCACCACGGCGCACGACGACAGCTTCGGTGACCGCACCGGCGCCGAAGCGTTGCTAGCCCACGAAGACTGGAAGTCCACTTCGGACGGACGCGACCAGCTCGCCCGCGCGCTCGCCGGACTGCGCCGCATCGGCCTGCCCGCCGACCCGGACAAGCTCGGCCCTTATCTGGACGCGGCGAAGACGATCGCCGCACAGCAACTGCCCTTGCTGCCGGCTCCCGAGGAACGCGCGGAGTTCGCGGTGCGCGCCGTGCTCGGCGCCGTGCTCTACGAGCGCCTGCTCGCGACATTGATCCGGATCGCCACGGAAAACGCCCGGTAGGTCCGTGAATGCCTCATCGAGGTTTTCTCACCAAGTGGTCTGGGGCCGTGGGTGCTGCCGAATGTGCCGGAGGGCGCCTTCGGTCCGCTGAGGCTTCCCGCCCACGCGGACAGCATCGCCCGGTGTCGCGAACGCTCCGTTGCCGACGATGGACGTCCCGAACGGAGCTTTCGCGACACATCAACGTCTCGAACGCGACATTCGAGACAGCCACACCCCCAACCCCTACCGAGAAACCTCGTTGAGAGACTTGAAGTCCCTCAATGTGGCATTCACGGACCGGGAGACATCGGCAGGCGTTCACCCGAAAGTGTCACAAAAAGACATGTCATCAGGATTTCATGGTTCGTGGATAACTTTCCTTCGCCCAGCACATCAGCGTATTCGGCGGGGAAGGAACGCTAACATGAAGAAACCTCAATGGGTGGCGGTGATCGGCACGGCCGTCGCCACCCTGGTCGCCGGGCTGCTCGGCGCCACGGCCTCGACCGCGCAGGCCGAGGGGGCCCATTACTACATTCTCATCGGCGGTACCTGTGACGGCGCCGGGAACGTGTACAACGACGCCTGGCTGCGCGGCGGGATCCGGCGGGTCGTGCACTACCCCGCCGGTGCCGCGGGGCTGCCGGGCTGCGACCAGACGCCGATGGACCAGAGCGTCGCGCGGGGCCACGAAGAGGGCAACCGCGTCGTCCAGGGCGCTTTCGCCGAGAACCCCGGGGCCGAGTTCACCGTCGTCGGCTATTCGCAGGGCGCGATCGTCGCGAACCTGGTGCTCAACGACATCGCCGACGGAAAGCTCGGCGTGGACAAGTCGCGGTTCACCGCCAAGATCTTCGCGGACCCGATGCAGCCGGCCGGCCCGCCGGGACGCGGAATCAGCGCGGTGCTCCCGCCCGGGACGGGCGCGCCCTCGCCGTTCGGCGGTTACGTTTCGTTCGGCCCCGGCCGTCCCGACTTCGGCGGCATCCCGTTCATCCGCTATTGCATCGAGACCGACGGCGTCTGCCATTTCGACACCCTCGAAGCGCCGGGCGGGTATTTCGCGCAGCACCAGTGTTATCAGTGGACCCGGCCGGCGGACGGCCGGTCCATCATGGGCGACACCATCGCCGACGGGGTGTACACCAACGCCTCGCAGCCGTTGCCGCGCCAGAACTGCCGCCCGCCGTGGCCCAGCGCCTGAGCGGATGAGCACCCGGACCCGGGGGGGGGGGGGGGGGGCGCGCGGGCGCGCGCGCGCGCGCGGGGGCGGGCCGGGCGCGGCCGGCCCTCGCCGGGCGCGGGCGCGCCGCCCCGGCCCAGCCGCGCGGCCCCGCGCCG
>NZ_JBHYIQ010000139.1:0-10794 GCF_042739895.1 Amycolatopsis sp. NPDC059021 | reverse complement strand
GAGCGCCCTCCCACCCCTCCCCCCCCCCCCGCCCCCCCCCACCCACCCCCGCCCCCCCCCCCCCCCTCCCCCGGCGCGCACACGGTCAGGTCGAAACCGGCGTCCTCGCCGAGCGCGAGCGCGGCCACGAGCTTCCCGGCGAACGGCGCCAGCGTCAGCCCGGCCGGGCCGAAGCCGGTGGCGAGCACGAGGCCGTCCGCCGCCCGCCCGAGCAGCGGCACCCCGTCCGGAGTGCCCGGCCGGAAGCCCACCCGCGTCTCGGCCAGCGTCGCGTCCGCGAGCCCCGGCGCGACGGCGAGCGCGTGCTCCAGCACCTCACGCTGCCCGGCCGCGGTGACCCGGTGGTCGAAACCCGCACCGGATTCCCGGGTCGCCCCGGCGACGACCCGCGAGCCGGGGAACGCCAGCAGGTAGTGACTCGTCCGCGGGAGCACGACCGGCCAGGCCGACGTCTTCTCGCCGGGCAGGTCGAAGTGGCTGATCTGGCCACGCTGCGGTGTCACCGGGACCCGGATTCCCAGCTGTGCCACCAGTTCCGCGGTCCACGCGCCCGCGGCCACCACCACGGCGTCGGCGTCGAAGACCTCGCCGCCTGCCAGGACGCGCGGCGCCCTCCCGGGCCGGGGCGACAGCCGGGCGTGACTCTCCACCAGTCGCGCGCCCCGGCGCCGTGACGCCGTGAGCAGCGCCCGGCGCACCTGACGCCCGTCGACCCTGGCCGCCCCGGACAAATGCACCGCGCCCAGTTCCGGCGCCAGCGGCGGGAACAACTCCCGCGCCTGCGCCGGGTCGAACCGCCGGATCTCCCCCGCGCCCGGCGCGATCGCCGCGCGCTCGATGAGACGCCGTTGCCTGTCGCCGAGTTCGCTGTCGTCCGCGGAGACGATCATGCCGCCCACGACCTCGTACGACGACTCCTCGCCGGTCTCCTCGGCGAGCTGTCCGGCCAGTTCGGGGTAGTACGCCGCGGCGGCCGACGCCAGCGGGAAGAGCGCGTCCTCCCAGTGCGAGGTCCACGGGCTGACGATCCCCGCGCCCGCCCCGGTCGCCGCCCCGGCCAGCCCGGCGTCCACCACGACGGCCTCCGCGCCGCGACGGACCAGGTGATACGCCGTCGCCGCGCCCGCGATACCACTGCCGATCACGATCACACGCATACCGCGACCCTGCCGCAGGCCCGCGATGCGGTTCAACGCTTACCGGGTCGCGGTTAATTCGGTTGCGGGTGCCCGCGCGGGTGCGGGATGCTCTGCGCGATCCGGCAGGGAGCCGGTGGAGAGCGAGGGAGGTGGCCCCGATGGCGATGACCGTCCTGGGTGCTGCCCGCACCCGTCCACCCGCCCCCCGAGGCTGATCCGCGTCTTCCGCGCGCCCGGTGGGGCATCCCTGAACCAGGAGAACCCACCAGTGCGTCAGCACGATTACGACGAAGACCACAAAGAGCACGAGTTCAACGACCGTTTCGACCGCTTGGCCCGGCGCGCCCGCCGCAACCGCCAACCCGGGCCCGAGCGGGCCGGCCGGATCACCGAAAGCGAACGCGTCCGCCTCGACCGGCTGCGGGAGGACGCCTACACCGAAACGGCGCTGCCCGACGGCGCCGATCGCTGGACCACCTGGGACGAGGCCGAGCAGGGTCCGCTCCCCCGGCCGGACTGGGTGATCACCGGGCTCGGCGCGGTCGACACCGACCTCGGCGTGCTCAAGACCGGGAAGGAGGCCGACGTCCATCTGCTGCGCCGCAACCTTCCCGGCACCGACGGCGTCCTGCTCGCGGCCAAGCGCTACCGCAGCGACGAGCACAAGCTGTTCCACCGGGACGCGGGCTATCTCGAAGGCAGGCGCATGCGCCGGTCACGGGAGAACCGCGCGATGGCGGGCCGCACGACCTTCGGCCGCAACCTGATCGCCGAACAGTGGGCGGCCGCCGAGTTCGCCTCGCTGTGTCGCCTGTGGACGATCGGGGCGCCGGTCCCGTATCCGGTGCAGCGCAACGGGACCGAGGTACTGCTGGAGTTCCTCGGGGACGACGGCGGCGCGGCGGCGCCCCGGCTGGCCCAGCTGCGGCCGGAACCCGGCGAGCTCGCCGATCTGTGGCACCAGGCCGTCGCGGCGCTGGAGCTGCTCGCCGGCGAGGGGGTCGCCCATGGTGACCTCTCGGCGTACAACCTGCTCGTGCACGAGGGCAGGCTCATGGTGATCGATCTGCCGCAGGTGGTCGACGTCGTGGCCAACCCCGGCGGTCTGGAGTTCCTCGCCCGCGACGTCCGCAACATCGCGGGGTGGTTCCACGCCCGCGGGCTTTCCGAGCAGGTCACGGCGATCGACGAGCTGCTGGCGGAGCTCACGAACGCCGCCGGGCTCGGCTGAACGGGTGACGCCGCGGCCGCGGGCACCCGGCGCGGCTGCGGCGTTGCCCACACCCGGGCGCCTCGATGCGAAGTCGCAGCGAGGACTCCGGTACAGTGATGACAGACCGCAACCGGCGGCGTGGATGAGTTGGTGTCCGTCGCCTCCAAAGCCAGCCGAATGGCTCGCGGTATCCGTATTGACCAAAGCGGCGCGCGGTGTCGACCACACGGTGTGCCGGGTTCGTCCCTGTGAACGCCCACCGCACACCATCTTGTCCGCCTGCGCGCGGACAGCCCGGGCCTCCTTGCGACGTACCACGTCCGAGAGGCATTTGTGACAGTCACGTTCAACCATGGCCCTTCCTCCGCGCGCGCGGACCGTCCCCGGGGACGCAAGCCGCGTCACCGCGGCGCGGACTCCGGCCGTCCCGCTTCCGCTTCCGCTGACACCGGAATGCTGCGCGACGACGCGGTGGAGACCGTGGTCACCAAGACCTTCGCCCAGCTGGGCCTCCCCGAGGAACTGCTGCGCGCGCTGGCCGCCGCCGGGATCGACAAGCCGTTCCCGATCCAGTCGGCCACCATCCCCGACGCGCTGGCCGGGCGTGATGTCCTCGGCCGCGCGCAGACCGGTTCCGGCAAGACGCTGGCGTTCGGCCTGGCCATGCTGGCCCGGCTCGACGGTGGCAGGGCCCGGCCCAAGCGCCCGCGTGCGCTCGTGCTGGTGCCGACCCGTGAGCTGGCCATGCAGGTGGCCGACTCGCTGACCCCGCTGGCCAAGGCCATGGGCCTGTGGTGCCGCACCGCCGTCGGCGGGATGGCCTTCGGCCGCCAGGCCGACTCGCTGGCCCGCGGCGTCGACCTGCTCATCGCCACCCCCGGCCGGCTGTCGGACCACGTCCGGCAGGGCACCGCGAACCTCGGCGACTGCAACTTCATCGCGCTCGACGAGGCCGACCAGATGGCGGACATGGGCTTCATGCCGCAGGTCCGCGAGATCCTCGACCTCACCCCGCCCGGCGGGCAGCGGTTGCTGTTCTCCGCGACGCTCGACGGCGACGTCAACAAGCTGGTCAAGCAGTACCTGGCCGACCCGGTGACCCACTCGGTCGCGCCGTCGACCGCCAGCGTGACCACGATGGACCACCACCTGTTCCAGGTGTCCCACCAGGACAAGCAGGACATCGTGACGCGGATCGGCGCCCGCGAGGGCCGCACGATCATGTTCGTGCGGACCAAGCACCACGTCGACCGCCTCACCGAGCGGCTGCGTGAGCAGGGCGTGCACGCGGGCGCGCTGCACGGCGGCAAGACGCAGGGCCAGCGCAACCGGGTGCTCGCCGACTTCAAGGAGGGCTACACCCCGGTGCTGGTGGCCACCGACGTGGCCGCGCGCGGTATCCACGTCGACGACGTCTCGCTGGTGCTGCACGTCGACCCGGCCGCCGACCACAAGGACTACCTGCACCGCGCCGGCCGCACCGCGCGCGCCGGGGCGTCGGGTGTCGTGGTCACGCTGGTCACCAACGACCAGCGGCGTACCGTCCGCCGGATGACCGACCGGGCCGGTGTCCGCGCCGAGTCGACCATGATCCGCCCGGACGACCCCGCGCTGGCCGAGATCACCGGCGCCCGCGAGCCCAGCGGCGAGCCGGTGGTCGAGCGTCGCCGCGAGTCCCCGCGCCGTTCCGGCGGCCGCGGCTTCGGCTCCCGTGACAACAACCGCGGCTACGGCGAACGCCGTGGCGGCGACCGCGATCGTGGTGGCTACGGCCAGGGTTCGCGCGAGGACCACGGTCACCGCGAAGGCCGCCCCGGCGGCTTCAACGGCCGTCGCCCGCGCTTCGGCAACGGCGGCAGCGGCAACGGCGGCGGGCGTCCGCAGCGTCCGGGTCGCCGCCCCCGCCGCTTCGACAGCTGAGCCCGAACGGCGAACTCGCGTGATTCGGTAGCGAACTCGCGTGATCAGAGAGCGAACTCACGTGATGGGACGGAGATCTCGTCCGATCACGCGAGTTCTCCTTTTGATCACGCGAGTTCTGTCTTCAAGCACGTGAGATACGCGTCCGATCACGCGACCTCGCTCGTCCCGGCCCGATAAAGGGTTTGCCGCGGCGTGGGCGGGTGGCTAGGTTGGGTCGGTCGGTGTTGTCGTCGAAAGGTGCCGGGACGTTGATCTTCTGAGGGTTTTTCGCTTAGCCAAGCCGAAAAAGCCTTTGAGGAGTCCCGTATGTCTTCGTCCATTGTCGTTTCCGGCCTTTCCTTTGCCTGGCCCGACGGCGGGCCGGTGTTCGACCACGTCACGTTCACCCTCGGTCCCGGCCGCACCGGCCTGATCGGTGGTAACGGCACGGGCAAATCCACCCTGCTGCGGCTGATCAGCGGAGCGCTGACGCCGTCGGCCGGGTCGGTTTCGGTGCGCGGCAGGCTCGCGTACCTGCGGCAGGACCTCGTCCTCGATCCGGACCGCCCGATCGACGACCTGCTCGGCATCGCCGCGATCCGCGCGGCGATCTCGGCCGTCGAAAGCGGGGACACCGACGAGCGGTTGTTCGCGGTGATCGGCGACCAGTGGGACGTCGAGAAGCACACCCGCGCCACGCTCGACCAGCTCGGCCTCGAAGCGGTCCCGCTGGACGGCCGGGCCGGGGAGCTGTCCGGCGGTGAACTCGTCCTGCTCGGCCTGGCGGCGCAGCTCCTGCGCCGTCCGGACGTGCTGCTGCTGGACGAGCCGACCAACAACCTCGACCGCCGCGCCAGGGAGATCGTCCACCGCACGGTCCGGCAGTGGCCGGGCACGCTCGTGGTCGTCTCGCACGATCGCGAACTGCTCGACTTCGTCGACCGGATCGGCGAGGTGCGAGACCACGACGTCACCGTGTTCGGCGGGAACCTCACCGCGTTCGAGGCCGCGCTCGCCGCCGAACAGGAAGCGGCCGAACGCCGGGTCCGGGTCGCCGAGGCCGATTTCGCGCGGCAGAAGCGCGAACTCGCCGAAGCACACGTCAAGCTCGCGCGGCGACAGCGCTACGCCCGTAAGCAGTGGGAGAACAAGCGCGAGCCCAAGGTGCGGATGCGCAAACGCCAGGAGGACGCCGAAATCGCGGCCGGGAAGCACCGGATCCTGCACACGGATCGGCTGGCACGGGCGACCGAACGGCTCAAGAGTGCCGAGGACGCCGTCCGCGACGACGACGTCATCCGTGTCGACCTGCCCGCGACGACGGTCCCCGCGGGCAAGGAAGTGCTGCGGCTGAACGGGGTCGAACTACGCAATGGCCCGGTCGTGGATCTCGACGTCCGCGGTCCCGAACGGATCGCGGTCCTCGGCGCGAACGGCGCCGGGAAGACCACGCTGCTGCGAACACTCACCGGCACCCTGGCCCCGCTCGCCGGGGAAGCCGACGTGTTCGTCCCGGTCCGGCTGCTACCCCAGCGGCTGGACCTGCTCGACGACGACATTTCCGCCGTCGGGAACGTGCGGCGCGCGGCGCCGTCCGTGCCGGACAACACCGCGCGGGCACTGCTGGCCCGGTTCCTGGTGCGGGGCAAGAACGCGGACCGTCCTGCGGGCGGCCTGTCCGGCGGCGAACGGTTCCGCGCCACGCTGGCGACGCTGCTGCTGGCCGAACCGGCGCCGCGGCTGCTGATCCTGGACGAGCCGACGAACAACCTCGACCTGGCCAGTGTCCGGCAGCTGACCAGCGCGCTGACGGCGTTCGGCGGGGCGCTCATGGTGGTCTCGCACGACCACGAGTTCCTGCGGGGACTCGGGATCACCCGCTGGCTGCGGCTCACGGACACGCTGCACCCGGTCGGCCCGCCGTGACGCGCCGGGTGGGAGACTGCGGGACGTGAACGCACCGGTCCCTCCCCAGCTCCCGCCCGACCAGGTCTTCGACTGGCTCGACGCCGAAGCCGAGAAGCGAGCCGGTGCGGGCCTGACGCGCAAACTGCGGCCCCGCCCCGCCCACGACCACGAGCTGGACCTCGCCGGGCACGACTATCTCGGCCTGGCCAGGGACAAGCGGGTCGCCGGGGCGGCCGCGGCCGCCGCGCTGCGCTGGGGTGCCGGGGCGACCGGCTCCCGCCTGGTCAGCGGATCCACCGAGCTGCACACCGAACTCGAGCACGAACTGGCGCGGTTCTGCGGCGCGCAGGCCGCGCTGGTGTTCTCCTCCGGGTACACCGCGAACCTCGGCGCGGTCACGGCGCTTTCCGGCGCCGACGCGGCGATCGTGACCGACAAGCACATCCACACCTCGCTCATCGAGGGCTGCCGGCTCTCGCGCGCGGACGTGGCGGCGGTGGCGCACGGAACGCCGTCGGCGATCAAGCACGCGCTGGCGACACGCCGCAAACCGCGGGCGCTCGTGGTCACCGACTCGGTGTTCTCCGTGGACGGTGATCTGGCGCCGCTGGGCGAACTCGCCGAGGCCTGCCGGGCGCACGGCGCGGCGTTGCTGATCGACGACGCGCACGGGTTCGGCGTGCTCGGCGAGGGTGGGCGCGGCGCGGCGCACGCGGCGGGCCTGGCCGGCGCGCCCGACGTCGTCACCACCATCACGCTGTCGAATTCCCTTGGCACGCAAGGCGGTGCGGTGCTCGGGCCGCGCCGGGTGATCCGGCATCTCGTCGAATCCGCGCGCAGCTTCATCTTCGACGCCGCGCTCGCCCCGGCGAACGCCGCCGCCGCGCTCGCGGCACTCGGTGTGCTCAAGGCGGAGCCGGACCTCGCGACGAAGGTCGTCGACGCGGCGGGCACCATCGCCGGTCAGCTCCTGTCGGCCGGTTTCCGGGTCAGCCTGCCCGAAGCGGCCGTCATCTCCCTGAAGGCACCGTCCGCGGAAGCGGCGGCGTCCTGGGCGGCGGCTTGTGCCGAGCAGGGTGTGCGCGTCGGGTGCTTCCGGCCGCCGTCGGTGCCGGACGGGGTTTCGCGGCTGCGGCTGACCGCGCGCGCCGATCTCGCGGAGTCCGATGTGGACAAAGCGGTCAAGGTGATCAGTGCGACGGCTCCGCGCGGCGCCACATCGTGATGTGCGGGATGCCGTCCTCGTCCTCGAACACCTCGCCCTCGGCGACGAACCCGAAGCGCTCGTAGAAACCCTGCGCGTACGTCTGGGCGTCGAGCACGTAATCGGCGTCCCCGTGCTCGACGAGCGCGACCTCCATCAGCCGCGCCGCGAGCCCGCGGCCACGGGCTTCCTTCGTCGTGCAGACGCGCCCGATGCGCAGCACGTCGTCCGGATCGGACAGCACCCGCAGGTACGCGTCGACGCCGTCCTCCCCCTCGAACCACAGATGGCTGGTGCCGGGCAGGAGATCCCGTCCGTCCACTTCGGGATAGGCGGCTTTCTGTTCCACGACGAAGACGTCGACGCGCAGCCGCAGGATGTCGTGCAGCTGCTCGGCGGTGAGTTCGGGACCGGAGGCGATGAACGGGGTGTGCACGCTTCTGCTTAGCACACCCCGCTGCTCCGGTCAGCCGAACAGGCGGGGCTGCTCGTGCTCGGCGATGTCGTCGGCGTAGGTGGAGACCCGGGTGTAGACCCCGGGCTTCCCTGGCTGGCCGCAGCCGACACCGTAGGAGACGATGCCGATCAGGGTGTCCCCGACGACCAGCGGGCCGCCGGAGTCGCCGGTGCAGGCGTCAATGCCGCCCTGCGGGTAACCGGCGCAGACCATGCTCTTCGCGTCGTACACGTCGTACCCGCTCTTGCAGGTCGCGTCGCTGGTCACCGGGACGACGGCGCTGCGCAGGTAGTCCGAGCGGTCGCCGCCGTCGGAGACGCGGCCCCAGCCGAGCACGGTGGCCTTCGTGCCCTCGCGGTAGGCGTCGCTGTCGGCGGACGTGGCCACCTTCGCGGGCCGGTACGGCAGCCTGCCTGCCACGGTCAGCACCGCGATGTCGTCGCCCTTCTCCGGCCGGGTGAAGTCCGGGTGCGTCCACATCTTCGAGACCTTGTACACCGCGCCCGCGGAGGTCCGCTTGTCCTCACGGCCCGCGACGACCCGGACGTCGTCCTGCTTGACCGCCGCCGCGCAGTGCGCCGCGGTGACCACCGTCGTCGAGTTGACGATGACCGCGCCGCAGTATTGGTAGTTGTTGCTGTCGGTCAGGTACACCGCGTACGGGTGATCGGCCAGCGACGCCTTGCCGCCGCCCACTATCCGGGGTTCGACACCGCCGGTGTCCTGCGCGATCGCGTTACCGACCACGACCGGCACCACCGCCGCGGTGAGCAGCAGCGCTCCGGCCGCGAGCAGCCAGGGGCGGCGCGAAGTCTTGGGCATGAGTCGATCCCTTCACCGGGTACGGGGGCTGTGCGGGCGAGCACTCGGGAGCTGGACGACTCCAGCGCGTACACGAGCGGCTGGGCATACCCTAGTCGGCGAGAGCCCGAAACGGTGTCACTGGAACGGGTGGTTTCCCTGCGCTCCGTCGTCACCCGGCCGTCAGGCAGCCGGGAACATCGGCACGGTTCCGGGGGTTGGCTAGGGTGAACGACCGGCCTCTCACGCGAAGGATGACAAACGTGCCCCACTACGACCTGGTGATCGTCGGGACCGGCTCGGGTAACTCGATCCTCGACCCGCGGTTCGCCGACTGGAAGACCGCCATCGTCGAGAAGGGCACTTTCGGGGGTACCTGCCTCAACGTCGGCTGCATCCCGACGAAGATGTTCGTGCACGCGGCCGACGTCGCCGCGACGCCGGCGAAGAGCGCGCGCCTCGGCGTCGACGAGGAACTGCTCGGGGTGCGGTGGCGCGACGTCCGGGACCGGATCTTCGGCCGGATCGACCCGATCGCCGCCGGTGGCGCCGATTACCGACGCAGCCACGAGGACAACGCGAACGTCGATCTCTACGAGGGCGAAGGCCGGTTCACCGGGCATAAGCAGCTGGGGGTCTCGTTCCCGGACGGGCGGCCCGACGAGGTGCTGACCGCGGACCGGTTCGTGCTCGCCGCGGGCGGGCGCCCGGTGATCCCGGACGTGCCGGGGCTGGCCGACGTGGATTACCACACCTCGGACACCGTGATGCGGCTCGACGAGCTGCCCGCGAGCATCGTGATCCTCGGCGGCGGGTACATCGCGGCCGAGTTCGCGCACGTCTTCGCCTCGTTCGGGGTCGCGGTGACCGTGGTCAACCGTTCGGGGGCGCTGCTGCGCTCCGAGGACGAGGACATCAGCGCGCGGTTCACCGAACTGGCGTCGCAGCGCTTCGACGTCCGGTTGGACCGCAAGACGGTGCGGGCCAGGCGGACCGAGGCCGGGATCGCGCTGGACCTGGAGGGGCCGCGGGGCGCCGAAACCGTCGAGGCAGAGCAGCTGCTGATCGCGACCGGGCGCACTCCGAACTCCGACCTGCTCGGCCTCGAGGCCACCGGAGTGACCACTGTGGACAGTGGGCACGTCGCCGTCGACGAGTACCAGCGGACGGTCGTGGACGGCATCTACGCGCTCGGCGACCTCTCCTCGCCGCACGAGCTCAAGCACGTCGCGAACCACGAAACCCGGGTGGTGCAGCACAATCTGCTGAACCCGGACACCCCGATCGCCTCGGACCACCGGTTCGTCCCGCACGCGGTGTTCACCTCGCCGCAGGTGGCGTCGGTCGGCCTGACCGAACAGGCCGCGCGCGAGCGGGGAGTGTCCTTTGTGGTCTCGAAGCAGGACTACGCCGGGATCGCCTACGGCTGGGCAATGGAGGACACCACCGGCTTCGCGAAGCTCCTGGCGGACCCGGCGACCGGCCTGATCCTCGGCGCGCACATCATCGGCCCGCAGGCCTCGACGGTGATCCAGCCGCTGATCCAGGCGATGAGCTTCGGCCTCGACGCGCGCAGCATGGCGCGCGGCCAGTACTGGATCCACCCCGCCATGCCGGAACTCGTCGAGAACGCCCTGCTCAACCTGCCCCTGGACTGAGCCTCCGGCCGGCCCCATCACCGGGGTGCCCCCCACCCTCCCTTGGGGGGCGACCCCGACAGCAGTCTATCGGCGGGGTACGACAGAACCGCGGTTTCCGGTGCGGGCAACGGAAGTTGTCCACATTCGCCGGGGGCTGTGGATGGGCCCAGGGCTACGGAATGCGTGGCAGCGATGGGTATCGGAGGCGGTTTTCGTAGCGCGATCGGGGGCTGGGGCGGTGGCGGTGTCCTGAACGACGCGTACGAGACGATGAACGTCCTGAACGACGCGTTCGCGACATCACGGTGCCAGCAGGAGCCGGGAGAGCCGGAGGACCCGGGGCGCGGACGAGCCGAGGGACGCCCTTGTCACGCTGAACGCCAAGGCCGGGAGCTCAAGCGGCGGCGCCTGAGACCCCAGAACAGTCCACAAAGGACGCAACGTCGGTCGAATTGCCCGATTTTCCGCCCTTTGTCGGGATCTTCAAGTCCGTGAAGGCCCCCTTGAGGGACTTGGAGTCCCTCAAGGGG
>NZ_JBHYIQ010000138.1:15404-21654 GCF_042739895.1 Amycolatopsis sp. NPDC059021 | reverse complement strand
GGGGGCTCGCGGGGGGTCTCGCTGCAGCTAGCGCTCTCTATCTCTATCCCTCTGTTCATATCTCCCTACCACCCCCCACCCCCGGGGCCCGGCAGAGTGGTGTCGTGAATGGGGCATTGGCGGCGTTGAACGTCCCCCATGCCCCTTCACGACCCTGCTGACCAGGCGAAGGTGAGCCACCAGGGAACGCGGGCGGCTACGAGATGGTGGGGAGCTCCGGCGCCGAGACGTCGTAGACCTTGCCCGGCTGGGTCAGCAGCGCCGCGAGCACCTTCGCCTTGCGGTCGGCCTGCTCGGCGCTGCCCCAGCGCACGGTCTTCCCGTCGGCCAGCGTGAATTCGACGCTGCCCGGGGTCTTCGCCGACGCGCTGGTGACCTGCTTCTGCAACGGCTGCGGGATCGCCCCGAGCACCGAGGTCACCGCACGGGTCACCGGATCGTCGACCGAGACCTTGGGCAGCTTCAGCTGCGGGATCCCGGCCGGGCGGATCTTCACCGTCTTGAACACGACGCCGCCGCCGTCGACGAGGTGGAAGCCGTCGCCGCCGGGGCCGCTGTCGAAGAAGGCGATCGCGGTCCGCTCGGTGACCGCGATCTCGACGGTGTTCGGCCACGAACGGGAGACCTCGACGGTGGCGATCCCGGACAGCTCGGCGATGCTGTCGCGAATACCGTCGACGTCGACCCGCAGCATCGGCTTGCCGTCCTGAATGGCCGCGGCCGCGCGGATCTGGTCGGCGGAAACGCTTTTCGCGCCCACCACCTCGACGTTCTTGACGCCGAGCAGCGAGCTGAAGAACAGCAGATACACCCCGCCGACGATGGTGAGCAGCGTCAGCAGCGCGACCCAGCGGCGCCGGATCTCCTTGCGCCGGTTCGGCCGCGGCCGGGTGCGCTGCCGCTCGGCCTCCGTGCGCCGCCCGCGCCTGCTGCGGTCCGGGGGCGCGCTCGTGCGCCCGGCCTCCCTGGCCGGGCCACGGCGCTCCCGCGTCGAGGTCACCCCTGACCGCCCCGCCGATCCAGTTCGGCCAGGATCTCCGGGCCGAGCTGCGTGACGTCCCCGGCGCCCATGGTGACCACCAGATCACCCGGCCGCGCCAGATCGGCGACGAGCTTCGCCGCGACGTCGAAGGCGGGCTGGTAGTGCACCGGCACGCTCACCTGGTCGGCGATCAGCGCGCCGGTCACCCCGGGCTCCGGTTCCTCGCGGGCGCCGTAGACGTCCAGCACGACGACCTCGTCGGCCAGCGACAGCGCCGCGGCGAACTCCTTCGAGAAGGTCTTCGTCCGCGAGTACAGATGCGGCTGGAACACCACGACGACCCGGCCCGCCCCGGCCGCGTGCCGCACGGCGCGCAGCTGGGCGTCGACCTCGGTGGGGTGATGGGCGTAGTCGTCGTAGACCCGGACGTCGCCGGAGCGGCCCTTGAACTCGAACCGGCGCCGGACCCCGCCGAACACCGCGAGGCCCGCGACGAGACCGTCGAGCGGGGCACCCAGCTCGAGCCCGGCCAGCAGCGCGGCGATCGTGTTGAGCGCCATGTGCTCGCCCGGCACCGCGACCCGGACGTCGATTTCCTTGCCCTGCAAGGAGATCCGCACGACGCTGCCGTCGGCGGCCGGAGTGTGGGACAGCACCTTCGCGTCGTCGTCCCCGGTCACCGAGCGCCCGTATCGCAGCACGCGGACGCCCGCGGCCTCCGCGTCACCGCCGAGCGCCGCCGCGCCGGGATCGTCCTCGCACACGATGAGCACGCCGCCGGGTTCGATGCGCCGCACGAACTCGGCGAACACCGCCACGTACGCCTCGGCGGTACCGTGGTGGTCGAGATGGTCCGGCTCGACGTTGGTCACCACCGCGACCGACGGGGTGTAGGTCAGGAACGAGCCGTCGCTCTCGTCGGCCTCCGCGACGAAGACGCCGCCGGAGCCGTGATGCGCGTTCGCCCCGGATTCGTTGAGGTCGCCGCCGATGGCGAAGGACGGGTCGAGGCGGCAGTTCTGGAGCGCGACGGTCAGCATCGACGTCGTCGACGTCTTCCCGTGCGTGCCCGCGATGCACGCGACCCGGTGCCCCGCCATCAGCCCGGCCAGCGCCTGCGCGCGGTGCAGCACGGGGATCCCGCGTTCCCTCGCGGCGGCGAACTCCGGGTTGTTCTCCTTGATCGCCGTCGACACGACGACCGCGGAGGGCCCTTCGGGGAAGGCGTCGAGATTCTCGGCACGCTGGCCGACGAACAGCTCGGCGCCCTGAGTACGCAGCGACAGCAGCGCACGGGACTCCTTGGCGTCCGAACCGGACACCCGTGCGCCGCGGGCGAGCAGGATCCGCGCGATCCCGGACATCCCGGCGCCGCCGATCCCGATCAGGTGTGCCCGGTGCAACTCCGCGGGCAAGGTCTCGTCAAGCACCGGCGGCCTCCAGCACGATCCTGGCGAGCGTCTCGTCGGCCTCGCGGTGTCCCATCCCGACGGCGGCCGCGCTCATCTTCGCGACCCGGTCGGCGTCGGTCACCAGCGGGATCACCAGCTCGGCGACCTTCGCGGCGCTCAGCTCGGCGTCGGCGACCATCAGCGCCGCCCCCGCGTCGACCGCGGGCTGGGCGTTGACGGCCTGTTCCCCGTTGCCGTGCGGCAGCGGCACGAACACCGCGGGCAGCCCGACGGCGGACACCTCGGCGGCGGTCATCGCCCCGGACCGGCAGACGACCGCGTCGGCCGCGGCGTAGGCGAGGTCCATCCGCTCCAGGTACGGCACCGGCACGTACGCCGGTTTGCCGGGGAACTCCTGGACCACCAGCGTGTTCTTCGGGCCGTGCGCGTGCAGCACGCCGACGCCCGCGTCGGCCAGTTCCTTGGCCGCGCCGGACACCGCCGCGTTGATCGACTGCGCGCCCTGCGAACCGCCGAACACCAGCAGCGTCGGGGCGTCCGGGTCCAGCTCGAAGTGCGCGCGGGCCTCGGCCCGCAGCGCGGCGCGGTCCAGCGAGGTGATCGACTGCCGCAGCGGGATGCCGACGACCTCGGCCTTCGGCAGCGGCGTGCCGGGGACGGCGACCGCGACCCGCGACGCGAACCGCGCGCCCACCTTGTTCGCCAGGCCCGGCGACTTGTTGGCCTCGTGCACCACGATCGGCGTCCGGCCGCGCGCGGCCAGGTAGGCCGGGAGCGCGACGTACCCGCCGAACCCGACCACGACGTCCGCGCCGACCCGCTCCAGCACCGCCCGGGTCCGCTTGACCGAGTCGCGCACCTTCAGCGGCAGCCGCAGCAGCTCCGGCGTCGGCTTGCGGGGCAGCGGAACCGGCGGGATCAGCTCCAGCGGATACCCGCGGGCGGGTACGAGCTTGTTCTCCAGCCCGCGTTCGGTGCCCAGCGCGACGACCTTCGCGTCCGGGCGCAGCCGTTTGACCGCGTCGGCGAGCGCGAGCGCGGGTTCGATGTGTCCTGCGGTGCCACCGCCGGCGACCACCACCGTCGGCACCTTGCCCGCGGCGGAACGTTCGCCGGGTTTGACGGGCTTACTCACCAATGACCTCTCCGGTTCACGGCACCCCGGGTGCCGCGGTTCGCTGTTGTCCGGGCCGTTTTCCGTGTCACTGCGCGCCTTCCCGGGTCCCGGACCGAGGTGCGGCGCCGTTCCTGCGCCGGTGCCGGACGAGCCGTGCGGGGCGCGGGCCTGGCGGCCTTCGTCCCGCCACGCACCGCGCCCGCCTTGCGTGCGGCGGGCGGGCGGTACGGGTCGGGCGCGGGCAGCCGCAGCAGGCGTCCGAATTTACCCGGGCCCTGGGAACGCAGTGCGGCCACCGCCTCCGGTTCGTGCCGGGCGGCGTTCGCGAGCACGCCCATCATCAGCATGGTGATCACCAGCGAGGTGCCGCCGTACGAGATCAGCGGCAGGGTGACCCCGGTGACCGGGAGCAAGCCGACGACGTACCCGATGTTGATCCCCGCCTGCGCGACGATGGACACCGTCAGCGTGCCGGCGACGATCCGGATCCACGGGTCGATGTTGCGGGTGGCGATGCGCAGGCCGACGACGGCGACACCCGCGAACAGCGCCAGCACCACCGCGCAGCCGACGAAGCCCAGTTCCTCGCCGATCAGCGCGAAGATGAAGTCGTTCTGCACTTCCGGCAGGTAGCCCCAGTTGGACGCGCCCTGGCCGAGGCCCTTGCCGAACAGCCCGCCGTCGGCGAGCGCGAGCTTGGCCTGGTTGGCCTGGAACCCCTCACCGCTGGTGTCCGCGTTGGGCGAGAGGAACGACATCACCCTGGCCAGCCGGTACGGCGCGATGATCGCCAGCACCAGCACGCCGGCGAGACCGCCCGCGACGATGACCCCGACCAGCCGTTTCGGCGCGCCCGCGAACCACAGCAGCGAGAGCAGCACGACCGCCAGCGTCACCGTGCCGCCGAGGTCGGGCTGCAGCATGACCAGCGCGAACATCAGCAGCGCGATCGGCACCACCGGGACGAGCAGGTGCCGCCACTGGTGCAGCACGTTGTACTTGATCACCAGGATGTGCGCGCCCCAGAAGGCCAGCGCGACCTTGGCGACCTCGACCGGCTGGAAGGAGAACCCGCCGAGCTGGAACCAGCCGCTCGAGCCGTTGACCTCGGCGCCGATGCCGGGCACCAGCACGAGCACCAGCATGCCGAGGCAGAGCACCACCGCGGTGGCCGACATCCGGCGGACGCGTTCGAGCCGGATCCGCAGGCCGATCCAGAACACCGCCGCGCCGATCGCGACGAACACCAAGTGCTTGACGAACAGCGAGTACACCCCGCTGCCGGTCTTCGGGTCGTAGGAGGCCACCGAGGACGCCGAGAGGACCATGACGATCCCGATCACGGTCAGCAGCCCGGTCAG
Organism: Amycolatopsis sp. NPDC059021; assembly: GCF_042739895.1. Taxonomy (NCBI): domain Bacteria; kingdom Bacillati; phylum Actinomycetota; class Actinomycetes; order Pseudonocardiales; family Pseudonocardiaceae; genus Amycolatopsis; species Amycolatopsis sp. NPDC059021. The sequence goes on along the minus strand of NZ_JBHYIQ010000138.1, from coordinate 16,782 downwards.
CGCGAGCACCAGGTGGAACGAGGCCAGCGGGCGCGAGAGCCAGGCCGTCAGCGCGGAGTTGAACGCGGCGGGCTTCCGCTCGCGACGCGGCCTGCCCGCGGGCTTGGCCTTCGGGCGGTCCCTGGCGGGCCCGCCGGATCCGGTGCGCTGCCCGGCGTCAACCACCGCCATGCGACGACTCCCCCGCACCGTCACGCAGGACACGGACCGCGGCGGCGAACGCGTCGCCGCGCTCGCCGTAGCTGCGGAACATGTCGAGCGAGGCGGCGGCGGGAGCGAGCAGCACGACATCGCCAGGACGCGCCATGGCTCTGGCCGCACTCACCGCCGCAGTCATGGGCTCATCGTCACCCGGAACGAGGCTGTTCACCGGGACATCCGGCGCGTGTCGCGCAAGAGCGGCCGCGATCACCGGCGAATCGACGCCGAGGAGCACGACTCCGCGGAGCCTGCCGGCGACCGAGGCGACGAGTTCGTCGACCGAGGCGCCCTTGAGCTGGCCCCCGGCGATCCACACGACGCTGGGGTGCGCCCGCAGCGAGCCGGCCGCCGCGTGCGGGTTGGTGGCCTTCGAGTCGTTGACGTAGCGGACGCCGTCGACCTCGGCGACCTCGACCGCGCGGTGCGGCGCGGGCTGGTAGTCCCGCAGGCCCTTCGCGATCGCCTCGGTGCCGACGCCGTACGCGCGGGCCAGCGCGGCGGCGGCGAGCGCATTCGCGACGTTGTGCGGCCCGGACGGGCGGACGTCGGCCAGTGTCGCCAGTTCCTCCGCGCTGGTCGCCGGATCGGCCACGAAAGCGCGGTCCACCAGCAGTTCCTCGACCACGCCGAGTTCCCCCGCGCGCGGGGTGTCGAGCTGGAAACCGACGCGGCGCGCGTCCGGCGGGGCGTGCTCCTCGGCGATCCGGGCGGACCACTCGTCGTCGGCGTTGTGCACCACGACCGCGGAGCGGTGATGTGCGCGGCCCTTGGCCGCGGCGTACTCCGCCATCGAGCCGTGCCAGTCGATGTGGTCCTCGGCGAGGTTCAGCACCACCGAGGCGGCGGGCGCCAGCGTCGAGGACCAGTGCAGCTGGAAGCTGGACAGTTCCACGGCCAGCACGTCGTGCCCGGCCTGGACCGCGTCCAGCACCGCGTAACCGACGTTCCCGCAGGCCACGGCGTCGAGCCCGGCGGCTCGCAGGATCGCCTGGAGCATCCCGACGGTCGTCGTCTTGCCGTTGGTGCCGGTCACCACCAGCCAGGCAGGCGGCCGCTCGCGCAGCTGCCCGACCCGCCAGGCCAGCTCGACGTCGCCGATCACCTCGACCCCCGCCGCGGCCGCGGGGGGCCGCACCGGGGGCCGGCGGCGCCCGCCCGGGGCGCGGCCCACGAGGGC